>JBKPBJ010000140.1:0-7891 GCA_046726875.1 Verrucomicrobiota bacterium | reverse complement strand
AACGAACAGGTGAGTTATGAGAAAGAACAAGCCGGTATAAATCAAGAGTGACGGCGACTGGTAATAGAACGCAGCGCCGGCCAGGGTCATTCCGGCGCCGATGTACATCGGATTACGCACGAAACGATACGGCCCGCGGATCACGAGTTTTCTTGGCGCATCGAACGGCGCGGGCGTGCCTTTGCCGATGAACACAAAGATAAACACGCACCAAAGCGCAATCGCCGTTCCAATCGCTACTATGATCATCCCCACGACCTGCAACGCTCCGGTAGTTACGGGCGCACCAATGCCCGACCACGACAAGAATCGCCTCGGCACATAGACGAGAACCAGCCCGATGAATAGCGTCGCGTAAACGGTCGCCCGAATCAGGACAAACATGTTCACCTAGCTCGCTTTTGAAAGCGCGGAATCCAGCGTCCGACTTGCTGCGTGTATTCGTCATATGTCGAACCAAAGCGCCCACGCAACGCCGGTTCCTCGTAGCAGAGAACGAAGATGTTCGCTCCGGCGAACCAGACCACCCAATAAATAGTCAGCGCCATAGAATGGACTACCAACGCTTCACCCAGGAGGATCATCGTCACGCTAAGATACATGGGATTTCTCACGTAGCGGTAGAGCCCGCGAATAACTAAATGACGCGGCGGATCGGCCGGCGAGAGGGTGCCTCGGCCGCCCCATGCAAACTCAAAAATACAAGCGGCAAGCAGCACGACACCCAAGGCGATGCACATCACACCAACAACGTCGCTGAGCCGGGTTGGATCGAGCTGGACTTGGTTTAATCCGAAGAATCTCCATGGCACATACGCGGCTATGACGCCGGGGAGCAAGACGGCCCACAGCAGACTGCGCAATGCGAGCCAAGCGGATGACCAACTGCTATTCTTGGCGCTCATGTCAATTAAAACTTGGCGGCTTCTTCGGCTAATTTCTTGCCAGCCGCAACTCTAGCTGGGAATCGAGTTTTCTTGGCGGATTGAACGGCGCGGGCGTGCCTTTCCCGATGAACACAAACGTAGACACGCGCCAAAGCGCAATCGCCGTTCCGATCGCGGCTCTATTCATTTGGCGTTGGACGTTGGCGTTGAGCGTTGGGCGTTGTCCGCTTCTGAATCTTCTTAATTGAAAGCTCACTCGCTGCCCGCGCTCGCTCGCCGCTACCTCGCGGCTTTACCTTCTATGTCGCTCATCCCATTCGCTCCATTCTTACTTCGCCTTGGAAACCAGCACCAACCCGATAAACAGCGCCGCGTAAGTGACCGCACGGATACGAACGAACATGTTTTACCCATGACGCCTACCGTCACCTTGAGGCTGCAAGCAGATCGGTTCTTCTGGCCGGTAATGTTGGTATCCCAGGTGGCCTCGGGTTAGGGCGATCACGAGCAACGCTGCCGTCCCTAAGCCGACGAGGACTGGCACAGTACTGCCGTAGTCAGTCACAATAGGGGCGGTAAAGAGCAAATTCAGGATCACAAAGGTAAAGTCGAACGTCCAGTGCACCAGGATGGCCATGAGCACGCTGCCTTTCGTGTTATTGAAGACCCACGTCATAATGATGGTAAAGGGGATCGACGCGATGACAAACAGACCGATGTTGGGAAGAGTAGGCGGGAAACTCCAGGCCGGAACCCAGAACATCGGCAAGTGCCACAGTGCCCAAAGGGGCCCGAGGATCAGGCTCGCGACCAAAGGACCGTGCAGTCGCTGCAGACGGGGCAGCGCGAAACCGCGCCAGCCGGGCTCTTCGCCCAACGGACCGTGGAAAAATACATAAACGATCATGCTGAGCCAGGGCCTGGGAAGAGCCAGCGAATCGAGTCCTTTAAACGAGGCCATGGCTCCCGGCAGGAGAATCACGCCGAGCAGTAAGATCACGGGGATGCCGATGATGGTAAACAGGTACCACCCAAGCCCCACCCGCCATAGCACGATCCGGCGCAGCAAGCGGCCTATGCCCTCTCTCCCTTCGGTTATGCCCGTCATCATGAACGCCGATAGAAATGGCCCCACAAAGGAAGCGACGACGACAGACGCAGAGGTGCCTATCGGACTACGAAATGGGAAGAGGCCAGCACCATCTTCGGAAAGCGCCAGGGGCACCCACACGAGCCATGAGAAACCGTAGGCGATCAGGAAGTAAGAGGTCAGTGGATGACGGGCGAGCACGCCCTCTCGAGCAGCGCCCTGCCGTTGGACGGCGTTATCAGCGGTCGTCATGTTAACCTTCCTTACGCGGGAGATTGTGACAAATCATTCTCTCTTTGGGAAGCGGGATGATTCGACGACAAAAAGCGCGTTAAAAGCCTTTTGGAATCGCTGACCGCTGTCTTGGGCCTTCCGGACCGGCTCAGGCGCAGAAATTCGGACGCGGAATGCCCGACTACGACAAAAATCGACTTTCGAGCAGGGATTTCGAGACCGACGACGAGGACGACGACGGTCACGAAGCGCCGTTGTGATTCCTTCTACTTCTCTCGCAGCGGATTATTATCGTCCGCCCGAGGCAGACAATCTGCGGTCGAAGAATTCGGCGGTGGCGCGGTAGGCGCGGAGCCAATCGCTCCAACGGAGCAGGTCGTGAATTTCGTCGGGCATGATTAGCTCCTCGAATGCGACTTTTTGGGCGCGCAGTTTTTCGACCAGATCGGTAGTTTGCTGGAACGGCACGTTGCGATCGTCGTCGCCATGAACGAGCAGCACGGGGGATTGCCAATTCGCGATGCTTGCGACTGGCGATGATTTGAAGGCGAGCTCGCGCGCTTCTTTGATGTCGGGCGCGAGCTCGGCGTTCTTGGCGTCGACCTCCTCGGCCCACATTGGCAGGAAAATCGCCCAGTCGTGCACGCCATGGAAATCGACGCCGGCTTTGAAAATGTCGGAGTTGCGCGCCAGGCCCATGGCGGTCAGAAACCCGCCGTAAGATCCGCCCCAGAGACCGATCCGCTGCGGATCAACGTTGTCGAGCGTCTGCAAAAATTTCGCGCCCGCGACCACGTCCTGGTATTCGGATGCGCCGCGCCACACCGACTTTAGCGGCTCCCGAAAGGCGCGCCCGTACATAATGCCGAGCCGGTAATTCACCGACAGAACGGTGTAACCTTTGCTCGCCAGATATTGATTCATCGCGTACGCGTCGTGGTAATACTCCATGTAATGAAAGCCGAGCAGCATCTGCCGGATCGGTCCGCCGTGGGTGAAGATGAGAGCTGGGCCGCGTTCTTTCTGGTTTTTTGGGCTGAACAGCTGGCCGTGGATTTCGAGGCCGTCCTCGCTTTTAAACACCGCTTGTTTTGGCGTGACTAACTGCGCCTGTGGGAACTCGGCCGGAAGCACATTCTCAGCAAGCAACTCGCGTCCGCTGCTTGTGACGCGATAAGGCATGGCGGGCGAAGTCGCGGTTGAGCCGAGACACAAAACCGCCTTTTCATCGCTCGTCTCGACCGGGTTCCACTCGATTGTTTCGCCACTCGTTAGGGCCTTCGGTTGGCCGCCTGTCGCGCCGACGCGCCAGATGTGCCGGCGATCGATGTCGTTTTGATTCGACGTGTAGAGGACGCTTCGCTTGTCTGCGCTCGGCATCACTTCCTCGACATCAAAGTTCCCGGGCGTTAGGAGCTGAGGAGCGCCACCGGTAGCGCCGATCGAGTAGAGGTGGTTCCGACCGTCTTTCTCGCTTGCAAAGATGATGCGGCCTGCGTTCGTGAATTGCAGCGATTGAAACGCAAACAGCGGCAGCGAATCTTCCATCGCGTTGCCGCTGTGAAAGAGCTCGCGACCCTGGCCGCTCTGCGCGTCTGCTATCCAAAGCGCCCACGGTCGCGGGAACTCAGGGATGAGTGGCCGTTTGAATTCGACTCCGGGCTGGCGAATAAACGCGATATGTTTGCTGTCCGGTGACCAAACTGGATTGGCATCGCGGTTCGTCGTCGGCGCAAGATAAGTGATCTTCTTCGTGGCCAGATCGAGCACGGCAATGAACGAGTGGTCCTTGCGATTCGAACGAAACGCGATTCGCTTTCCGTCCGGCGACCACCGCGGCATGTAGTTTTCGCCGAGTAACTCCTCGAGCTGCTCCGCCTTTTTCTTGCCGTCGATCGGCGCGATCCAGAGATGCTTTTTCGCCGGCCAGACGACATTCTTCCCGTCGGGCGAAACCTGCAGGTCTTCGCACTCTTCCTCGCTGCACCCAATGTCGCCGAGCAAACGCGGCTCACCGCCGCTCGCGTTCACCACCCATGCCTGCTGCTTCGGCATTTGTGTCAGGCTCTGGGGATTCGCCGATGTGTTCGCCTTGTTCACCTCGGTGCCGCGCGCAAATACGATCGTTTTGCCATCCGTCGTCAGCTTCACGCTCGCGATCGGCTGTCCATCGTCGCCTTCGTAATGCGTTACCTGTCGCGGCACGAAATCGGGCGCGTCCGCGATCCAGATGTTGCGCTCGCCTTTGTTGTCGAACACCCACGCCACGCGCGGCGCACGCGACGCGCTCGTTAGGCCGTACGGAAATGGCGCACTCAGCACCTGCTCGAGCGTAAAAGTCTCACCAAGACAGAGAACCGGCAGCAGCACTGTGCTGCCGAGTGCAACGACAAGGAAGTGTAATAATGTTCTGAACACGATCGCGCATTATCATGGCCGAGTAATGGCGCGTCGATTCGATTTGTCCGCGGGTTACCGTTTTTGTTCATGCGCCGTTTCAAGTGGGCCTTTGAGTTCGGATCGGTCGAGGGATCATCCGGCTCATAAGGCGCGGCTCAGGCACGCAGTTCGATGAGCAGTATTCCTCGGGCCGTAGCGGTTCGAGCCACGGCCGCCAGGCTTGCCAAGCTTTTGAAGGCGAAGAGGCCGTCGCCGTAAACTCCGGGGCAACCTGCAAACGCTTGCTCCAGTTCTTCGCCCCGCACGCTCTTGACCGGATACCGCCAGAGGCTCTGCACTTTTCCGACGATGCTCATGCGTTCTTCGCGGCGGACTGCGTTCGACTACTCCTGCGCTTCATCAGTTCGTTTGCGGGCAAGCCGGGATCCAGAACTTTCTTTGCGCTCTCAACGCCCACTACAGGCAGCCTGTCCGGATCGAGCAATCCAATTTGAACCAGGACTGAAGCCTGGTCCCAATAGATGTGCTCGTGAGCCAGCTTGCCGTTCCTGAAACGGACGATTGCGACTAGCGGAACCTCGACGCGCTTTCCGCTCGGCGGAATTCCCGGCAACATCCAGTCCATCGGGATGGTGTGAGTGAACTTGAATATCATTTCGTCCACCAGCTGGTCCTCACCGATTGTCCGCGAAACAGGAATCATTTCCGTATCTGGCGGCATCTGCGGGATGAACCGCTTGGAGTAAAACTCGCGCAATTCGCCGTGACCCACACCGCCGGTCAACACCGGAATATGATTTACATAGGCGTCTTCGACCATCGTCGCGAGCGTATTCTCGGTGTGACGCGTTGAGAATTCATGGCGCACATGATCTTCCCAGAGCTTGCTTAGACGTTTCTGTGCAGCGGTACGATTTGCGTTTGCGCGTGTCCGCTTCCGTTTGGCCATCGTCTCCCCCGTTTCGGTTTTTGATCAAGCGCGCCGACAGGATACGAGTTTTGCGCGCGAAACAAAAGCGGAATCCTCAAATTCCGAAACGAAAGTCTGCGAGCACAAACTCTTATTTCTTTTCCAGAAAAGTGACGGCGCCCGTATCGAGGCTGTAGTAGCCACCGATTACCTGTACCTCACCGGATCAACCTTGGGCTTGAGGATGGGCGTGGATGTACGCAGAGCTTGCACAACATTTTTCACGTTGGCTTCCGTGGTCGCTTCGACATCCCCGTTGATTGTAGCTTGGACTGCGGGGCCGGATCGCCTTGACGAGCGATTCGATGTGGCCAGGTGCCTTGCCTTTGGCAGCGATGGTTTCCTTGGCTGCTTTGACAGCGCCGCAATGTTACACGTCGTAATACATCGCGAACTCGTACGGATGAGGGCGGAGACGCAGCGCGTCGTATTCTTTTTGTTTCATGTCGATCCAGTTGGCGATGAAGTCTTCGTTAAAGACGTCGCCGCGCAACAGGAAGGAATGATCGGCCCGCAGCGCCTCGATTGCGCCGCGGAGCGAATCGGGGACGCTTGCGACTTGCGCGAGTTCTTCGGGCGGGAGCTCGTAAAGGTTTTTGTCGAGCGGATCGCCGGGATCCATGCGGTTTTGGATTCCATCGAGACCTGCAAGAAGCATCGCCGAGAAGGCGAGATATGGATTTGCAGCGGCATCGGGCGTGCGGAACTCGATCCGTTTTGCTTTCGGATTCGGTGAATAGGTCGGAATTCGAATTGCTGCGGAGCGATTGCGGGCGGAGTAAGCGAGATTGACCGGCGCCTCAAACCCGGGGACCAACCGCTTGTAGCTGTTGGTGGTTGGATTTGTCAGGCACGTCAGCGCCGAGGCGTGTTTCAGAATTCCGCCAATGAAAAACAGCGCGGTGTCACTGAGCCCGGCGTAACCGTTTCCGGCAAAGAGCGGTTTGTCGTCTTTCCAAAGCGAGATGTGGGTATGCATGCCGCTGCCGTTGTCACCGAAGATTGGTTTCGGCATGAAGGTCACGGTTCTGTTGTGCCGTTTGGCGACGTTTCGCAGGATGTATTTGTAGTACTGCATATTGTCGCCCATGCGTTTGAGCGGCGCGTAACGAATGTCGATCTCTGCTTGGCCGGCAGTCGCAACTTCGTGATGTTGTTTGTCCACCTGCACTCCCGCTTTTTCTAACTCGAGCGCCATTTCATTACGAATGTCTTGCAACGTGTCCATGGGCGAGACAGGAAAGTACCCTTCCTTCGGTCGAATCTTGTAACCGAGGTTGGGAAATTCCTCGCGCGCGCTGTTCCAATGTCCTTCCACGCTGTCGACGCTGTATGAAGAGGCGTTGCCGCTATTGGCAAATCGGACATCATCGAAAATGAAAAATTCTGCTTCTGGTCCAAAGAACGCCGTGTCTGCGATTCCGGTCGATTTGAGGTAAGCCTCTGCTTTTTCAGCAACACCGCGCGGATCTCGATCGTACGGTTCACGAGTGATCGGATCGACGATGGTGCAGATGAGCGAGAGCGTCGGTTCAGCGTTGAAGATATCGATCCACGCCGTGGCCGGATCTGGAATCACGAGCATGTCAGAAGCGTTGATCACTTTCCAGCCGCGAATGCTCGATCCATCGAACCCGAGGCCCTCGGTAAAAATCTCTTCGTTATACTCGGTGAGCGTGGTGGTGAAGTGCTGCCATGTTCCTGGCAGATCTGTGAATTTGAAATCCACGAGCTTTACCTCGTGGTCTTTGATCATTTTGCTGACGTCGGATGGAGTTTTGTCTTTGGCCATGTTGAGGAGTTGTTAGTTGATAGTTGAGAGTTGATTGAAAAGCAAAATGACGAAGCTCGAATGTCGAATGCCGAAGTAATGACTGAATGACAACCTCCGCGCGGGGTCGGATTCGTCATTCGGGTTTTGTCATTGTTTCGTCATTCGACATGCGACCTTCGTCATTCAAATCACACCGCTTTTTCGCCGATCTCTTCAGTGCGGATGCGTACCGCGTGTTCCACTGGCAGTACGAACACCTTGCCGTCGCCGATCTTACCGGTCTTCGCCGCGGCCACAACCACATTGACAGCTTTTTCAATCAAGTCGTCTGCCATCACGACTTCCACTTTCACCTTCGGCAGAAAATCCACCGTGTATTCGCTTCCCCGGTAAATTTCGGTGTGCCCTTTTTGCCGGCCAAAACCTTTGACCTCCGTGACAGTCATCCCTTCGATGCCGAGCTCTGCGAGGGCTTCTTTGACCTCTTCGAGCTTGAACGGTTTAATGATGGCTTCCAGTTTTTTCATGTCGCGGTA
>JBKPBJ010000139.1:0-4328 GCA_046726875.1 Verrucomicrobiota bacterium | reverse complement strand
TTGGCTATTCGGGCAAGGAAATGAAGCAAGTTGCTCCACCGCCTTGCCCGGAGTGGTACGCAAATAATGAGTTTAATGTGAGCCTTTGGGGTACCTACATTTTCACCGGAACTGAGTGGATCAATGATCGCTACATTGAGGCCGATCACGCTTGGGGAGGTGGCGCAGACATCAAATACTTCTTCATGCGTTATTTCGGTGTCGGAATCGAAGGTTGGGCGGCGAGTGCCAACCAGGCGCGCCAAAGTATCTTCCAGGATTTTAGCGACGGAGTTTTTCTGAGCCACACCGGGCGTTCGGGCAACACGATCGGAGCTGTATTGGGGACATTGACGCTGCGTTATCCAATCCCTTGCACACGTTTTTCGCCATACATTTTCGGAGGCGGCGGGGCCATTTTTGGTGGTGGCCAGCGGCCAAAAAATGTGCGGGTCTTTGAACCCGGTGAAGGCTTTGACATCGTCCAGACAAATGGGTTTACAGGAGCCGAAACCGAGGCGCTCGGTCAGGTCGGCGGCGGCATGGAAATTCGCTTAACGCCGCACATCGGTTGGGTCAGTGATTTTAGTTGGAATTTTGTCGATGGTCCGAAGAACAACTTCGGGATGGTCCGCACCGGGGTGAACTTCGCCTTTTAGTATCGGCAACATAATTGCAATCGCGGCGTCCGGCACGGATCCGGGCGCCGCTTTTTTTGTGCGTATGGCTGCAGTTACTATTGCGAACCTACGATGCGCCGCGAAATTAGCGTGATGTCGTTCGCGGAAACCCTGGATAATCTCGCTCTGAAGAAATCGGAGCTTGTTCAGCAGTTCGAACAACTGATCGGCCCAAAATCCGATCAGGAACTCGAAACCATGGCGCAAACTTCCCGCGCTCTCACTTTGCAAAATTTTGGGCGGACCATGCGCCTGTTTGCACCGCTCTATCTTTCCAACGAATGCATCAACAATTGTCAGTATTGCGGTTTTTCCCGGGATAATCCCATCCTGCGCGTCACACTTGCCGTCGATGAAGTCGTTGCCGAAGCGCAGTATCTGGCGCGTCAGGGATTTCGCCAAATCCTTCTCGTCGCGGGCGAGCATCCGAAATTTGTGGGTGGCGATTATCTCGCCGAATGCGTGCGCGCGCTCGCTCCCGAGTTTTCGTCCATCTCGATTGAGGTCGGTCCTATGGATACCGAGGATTACGTGCCAATCGTCAAAGCTGGCGCGGAAGGGCTTGTTGTTTATCAGGAGACGTACAATCGCGGTGTGTATGCGGAAATGCATACCGCCGGACCAAAACGCGATTTTAATTACCGGCTCGATTGCGCGGAGCGGGGTTACGCCGCCGGTTTTCGCAGGCTGGGCATCGGTGCGCTGATTGGTTTGTCGCGTTGGCAGGATGACGCAATCGCGCTGGCCGCGCATTTGGAACATCTATTCAAATATTGTTGGCAGGCGCAAATGACCGTGAGCGTTCCCCGATTGCGTCCGGCAGCAGGTGGATTTCGTCCCCTCTTCTCGATGAACGACCGCGAACTTGTGCAATTGGTTTCCGCCTTGCGAATCACGTTCCCGCAAGCGGGCATCGTGCTCAGCACGCGCGAGCGCTCGGCGTTGCGAGATGCGCTTGCTTCGATGGGGGTAACAACGATGAGCGCCGGCAGCCACACCGAACCCGGCGGTTACACCCGGCAAGGCCGCGAACATTTGCATCGCACCGTGCGGGGCCGCATCGTCGCGCCGGAGTATCAGGATGGCGAAGATCAACTCGCTACCGGCCAATTCGAGATTAGCGACGAACGTTCGCCCGCCGAAATCGCCGCAGTCCTTCGCGGCAGCGGGCTCGAACCGGTCTGGAAAGATTGGGACCAGGCGCTTTGCGGTGCATCTACGTGCGCATGAAAATTTCCCTCAACGGCGAAACAGTCGATGCGGGCGAAGCCAAAACGATCGCGGAACTGATCGAGCACTACGGACTGCCGCCACAATCTGTTTTGGTCGAGCACAACGGCCTCGCTGTGCATCGACGCGAATGGCCGGAGCGCTCCCTCGCCGAACGCGACCGAATCGAATTCGTTCGAGTAGTCGCCGGCGGATAAGCAGTTTTGTTCAGACCTGAGTTGCACTCTTCACCACCACACGCATCCCGTCAGTTTGGATGACAGTCACTGGTGTTTCCCGGGCAATGAATTCGCCCTCGGTGACGACATCGACGACGTGATCGGCGAAACGCGCTTTGCCGCTGGGTCGCAACACGGTGATTGCGGTCCCTTGCATGCCGGGCGCGAGCGCGAGTGCGGTGGCGAAGTGTCGCGGCGCGCCTGCGAGGGATGGCCCGGGGGGATTTGAATCGATCAAGGCGAATCGCCGGTAGAAACTCGTGCGCGGAAGATAACGCGCAAGAAGTGCGATCACGATGAACGCTCCCACGAGTGCGATGAACATGTTGAGTAATGGGACGGCAAGCATTCTGCCAGTCGGGAGAAAGGGTTGCTGCGGATAACGATCGATCATTGTCCAGAGCAGCGAAGCAATCATTAGAAATACTCCAAGCACGCCGAACACGATCGTGCTGTGCGCGAAGAAAAGTATCTCGATCAACACCAGGACCATTCCGAGAATGAACAGCGCGACGACCTCCCACCCAGCCAGCCCGGCGAGATAATGGCCGAGGAAGAAGAGAGCGAAACAAATCGCAGAGATAACTCCCGGCCACGTCGCTCCGGGGATTTTAAATTCCAAATACGCTCCGAGGATTCCGCCAAGCAGCAGCAAGGGCGCAAGCGCAGTGATCCAAAATGCAAGCTGCTCGAAGCCAGTTGGCTCTATCCTGGCGATCTTGCCTTTGACTCCGGCTTTTTTGGTCAGATCGGCAATCGAATCGACAATGCCTTCTGCTAGTAACGGTTTGTCGTTGATCTTTTCGGTCGCTTCCTGCGCATTGAGGGTGAGGACTGCGCCTTTAGAATGGACGACGCGGTCGCCGATTTTTACTTCTTTGTCTTTGTTCATGAAGGCCTCGGCGAGGTCGGGATTATGGCCGTTCTTGATTGCCGAACCACGGATGAGCGCAGACCAATACGAAATGGTTTTTTCCTTCGCGGTGGCGGGAAGATCTTCGCCTGTCGGAAGAATTGGTGCAGCCGCGCCAATTGCGCTCACCGGCGCCATGTAAATGTGTTGCGTGGCGATGGCGATGATCGCGCCGGCCGAACCTGCATTCGTATTGATGAACGTGTACGTCGGGATTTTGATTTGATTGAGCGCGTTTACGATTTCCGTCGCTGTGTCAAGGCGGCCGCCGTACGTGTTCATATCGAAAACGACCGCGGAAGCATCGTTGCTCTCGGCTGTTTTCACCGCCCGCCGCAAGAACGTCAGCAGCGACGGAGCAACTTCACCATGTAACGGCACCACGACGACATCCCCTCTTTGAATCGGCTCGCCTGCGCGAGCAGGCGCAGCGAGGCCAAATACACAAGCGACGCAGATGCTGATCGCAAACATCTTCATGTTTCAAATTGATCAAGCGCAGATAAGCTTGCCAGTTTTCCTGTGGCAATTCCATCAGAAACGATCGAGCAAATCGCCGCCGCGAACGATATCGCCGAAGTCATCGGTTCGTATTTCCCGCTGAAACGCGCGGGAGCAAATTTCAAGGCGCTCTGCCCATTTCATCAGGAGAAAACGCCTTCATTCATGGTGAGCCCGAGCCGGCAGACATTTCATTGTTTCGGCTGCGGCGCAGGCGGAAGCGTTTTCCGGTTCGTCATGGAATACGAGCATGTCGATTTTCCGGCAGCGGTACGCAAGCTCGCGGCGCGCGCGGGCATCACCATAGTCGAAACACGCGGCGCAGGAGACGAAGATCGGCAATACGAGACGCGCCGCAAATTACTAAAGTTACATGCCGAAGCTGCGGAATGGTTCCACGAAAATCTGATTAAGAAGGAAATCGGGGAACCAGCGCGGAAATATTTGAAGCGCCGCGGAATCACGAATGAAATCGTCAAGCGCTGGCAGCTTGGCTACGCGCCGGATGAATGGGACGCATTCGGCAGTTGGGCGCGCGCGCAAGGGTATGACGCGCGCGATCTCATTGCGAGTGGCCTTGTCAAAGCCAAGGACGACGATCAAACATCAAACATCAATCCTCGAACTTCGTACGATCGCTTTCGCGGGCGGATCATGTTTCCCATCTGCAACGATGTCGGCGAAGTGATCGCGTTCAGCGGTCGCTTGCACAAAGAAGAGGAAGGCGCGGCGAAATATTTGAACTCACCCGAGACACCGCTTTTTCGAAAGGGCAATGTCCTTTTTGGGTTGCACAAATCCAAGCGC
>JBKPBJ010000138.1:0-6218 GCA_046726875.1 Verrucomicrobiota bacterium | reverse complement strand
GGAAAGACCTGACCGATAACGTGAATCTCATGGCATCCAATCTCACGTCGCAGGTGCGCAACATCGCGGCAGTAACCACCGCCGTAGCAAACGGCGATCTTGCCAAAAAGATCACGGCGGACGTTCGTGGCGAACTTTTGGAATTGAAAGACACCATCAACAGAATGGTGGATCAATTGCGCTCGTTCGCGTCAGAGGTCACGCGCGTGGCACGGGAGGTCGGCACAGAGGGAAAACTCGGCGGCCAGGCGAAAGTCGAAGGTGTTTCAGGCACGTGGAAAGACTTGACCGACTCGGTGAATTCCATGGCGTCTAACCTTACCTCGCAGGTCCGCAACATTGCCGCCGTCACAACGGCTGTAGCCAACGGCGATCTCTCGAAAAAGATTACGGTCAAGGTTAAGGGCGAAATTTTGGAATTGAAAAACACCATCAACAGGATGGTGGATCAGCTGCGCTCGTTCGCGTCAGAAGTCACCCGCGTGGCACGCGAGGTCGGTACTGAGGGCGAACTCGGCGGCCAGGCCGATGTACGCGGTGTGGCCGGCACCTGGAAAGATTTGACCGACTCCGTGAACTCGATGGCATCCAATCTCACAGGGCAAGTCCGCAACATCGCGGCGGTAACGACAGCCGTCGCCATGGGCGATTTGTCCAAGAAAATTACCGTCGATGTAAAAGGCGAGATCTTGGAATTGAAGGACACGATTAACACGATGGTGGATCAGCTCCGCTCGTTTGAATCGGAGGTTACACGCGTGGCGCGCGAGGTCGGCTCGGAAGGCCAATTAGGTGGACAAGCAGATGTGCGCGGTCTTGCAGGCGTGTGGAAGGACCTTGGGGATAATGTGAACTCCATGGCGTCAAACCTAACGACACAGGTGCGGAACATCGCTGCTGTGACCACTGCGGTCGCGACGGGTGATCTTAGCAGGAAGATCACCGTGGACGTCAAAGGTGAGATTCTCGAATTGAAAAACACGGTAAACACGATGGTGGACCAATTGTCATCCTTTGCCGACGAAGTCACTCGTGTGGCGCGCGAGGTCGGAATGGAAGGCAAGCTCGGTGGCCAGGCCGTAGTTAAAGGCGTTTCGGGAACGTGGAAAGATCTCACGGACAACGTTAACGTCATGGCATCGAACCTGACGGATCAGGTGCGGGGCATCGCGAAAGTGGTGACAGCGGTCGCAAATGGCGATTTGAAGCGCAAACTCTTTCTCCAAGCCAAAGGCGAGATCGCCGAACTCGCTGAGACGATCAACAGCATGATCGACACGCTGGCGACCTTTGCCGATCAGGTCACGACGGTAGCGCGCGAGGTGGGCGTGGAAGGAAAACTCGGCGGTCAGGCCAGCGTGCCTGGCGCTGCCGGGACATGGCGCGATTTAACGGACAATGTCAACCGACTTGCAGCAAATCTCACGACGCAGCTCCGAGCAATCGCCGACGTTGCAACAGCGGTCACAAAAGGCGATCTCACCCGTGCAATTCAGGTGGAAGCGCAAGGCGAGGTTGCGTTCGTCAAAGACAACATAAACGAAATGATTCGCAATTTGAGGGACACGACATTGCGTAACGAGGAGCAGGACTGGCTTAAGACGAACCTAACGAGATTCACCCGCCTGCTCCAGGGGCAACGCGATTTTCTTACCTTCGGCAAACTGATTTTGTCGGAGCTGGCGCCGCTGGTTTCGGCGCAGCAGGGTGCGTTCTACATGGTGGAGAATTCCAACGGAGACTCTGAGCTCAAACTACTTGCAAGCTACGCTCAACACGAGGGGAACGGCGTAAAGAAACGTTTCAAAATGGGGGAAGGCCTGGTCGGACAAGCGGCTTTGGAAAAGCGGCGCATCCTTTTAACCAATGTACCAGGCAATTACGCGATCATAAGCTCCGGTCTGGGTGAGTTTCACCCAATGAACGTCGTGGTGTTGCCGATTGTTTTCGAAGGCGAAGTCAAAGCGGTCATGGAACTTTCTTCCGTCGAGCGGTTCAGCTCCGCGCACCAGGCATTTTTGGATCAATTGACCGAGAGCATCGGCATCGTGCTCAACACGATCGACGCAAGCACGCGAACGGAAAACCTGCTCAAGCAGTCGCAATTGCTGGCGACCGAGCTACAAAAAACCAACCTCGAGCTGGAAGAGAAGGCGCGCTCAAATCTCGCCAAAGATCAATTCTTGGCCATGCTCAGTCATGAGTTGCGAACGCCTCTCACCCCGGTGCTTGCTTCTGCTCTAGAGTTGGAGAATGAGCCGGACGTCCGTCAGGACGTTCGCGAATCGCTGCAAATGATCCGTCGCAACGTGGAATTGGAAGCGCGACTCATCGACGACTTGCTGGATCTGACGCGTATCGATCGCGGCAAGGTGCATCTCAACTTTGAAATCGTTGATGCGCATACGTTACTGCAAAACGCCCTCGAAATCTGTCAGCCGGAAATCGACCGAAAACTTCTGAGGCCGTCCCTCAATCTCAGCGCGAAAAGAGTGCACATGCGCGCAGACCCCGCGCGATTGCAGCAGATTTTTTGGAACCTGATCAATAACGCGGTGAAATTTACGCCGCCAAACGGGCAAATCACGATTACGACGACCAACGATTCAGGCGGAAAATTGTGTGTGGAGATTGCGGATACCGGCATGGGAATTGAGCCGGAGGCGCTGCCGAAAATTTTCGATGCCTTCGAACAAGGCGGCCGAACTCAATCAGGAGGGTTGGGTCTGGGGCTTGCGATCAGCAAAACTCTCGTTGAAGCGCATAAAGGAACGATTACTGCGCGGAGCGCGGGCCCAAACAAAGGCTCAAACTTCGCGTTAGTTTTTCCCACGTGCGAAAAAGTGGAAGCGCAAATCGCCCCGGCGCTGTCGCCGAGGTTCGCTGAACGCCAGCCCATGCGGATTCTGTTGGTTGAAGATCACGAAGACACCAACCGCTCCCTTACGAATCTGCTTCGGCGGCGGGGTTATCACGTGCAATCGGCACTCACTTTTCAATCAGCGGTAGAGCTCAGCGCGAAAGAGAAATTTGACGTACTCATCAGCGACCTGGGTTTACCTGATGGGAACGGAATCGATCTGATCGAAAAGCTCGCGTCAAAACCGCCTCTCGGAATTGCTCTGACCGGTTTCGGGATGGAACAAGATATCCGAAGAAGCCGCGAGGTAGGTTTCCAGCATCACCTGGTAAAACCAATCGACCTGAACAAGCTCGACTCCCTCATTCAAGAAGGCGCTGCATCGTTGTCCAGCGTCTAAATAATTGACTCCCAGCCGGCATATTTGAATCGGCGCCTCCAAGCCGCTGGGACGTGAAACTTGCGTTTTGTGTGTCAGCAGCTTGGCTGTGATGCAATGCCGCTTCGTACACTGAAAATTTTAGGTTGGACATTGAGTGTTCGATGTTCGCGCGTTGCTGCGCGTCGAGTCTGTAGCTCAGCGGTTAGAGCAGGGGACTCATAATTCAAGAAAGAGTTTGTGCTCGGTCTCGCAGTGTTGCATAGCGTTGCGGACGCTAGGCATTTTTGCAATCCGGCATTTGCAGCGCGTTGCGCAGAATTGCGCAGTTTTGCAGCGAAATTTTGCCCGACCGTAGAATAGGCCGTAGAAAAATCTCGAAACAGAATCCTTGAGCTGCTCACATTTTCAGGTCCAGTAGTTTCACTACGTTTTGGCGTAGTTTCTTAACTTCGTCGTTGTCGGGAGCGAGCTTTAGCGCACGGCTTGTTAGAAAATCAGCTTCTCCTCGAGCGCGGCGGGCTTCGTCGGGGTCACTCCCTTGTTTAAGCGCTTGATCGGCAAGACGCCGGCCAAGATGCGCGGTTATGCGAGCATTCGCGGGATCGACCTGCAGAGCAGCTCGCAGCCCTTCGACTGTTCCCTCATTGATTTTATTCTCCAGCCATTCGGAAACTGTGACTTGCGAAAATGGAGAAATCGTACGGTTTCTGGGGTCCGCGACATTCCACTTCAGGAATCGTTGTAATGGACTCAACTCAGAAGGCACCCCTGTAAGTTTCAGGACGATCTTCTCTCGAATTGTTCCGATGGGTTCGGATCTCAGCGTCGTGAGATTCTCTGCCCCCTCAGCACTTTCCAAAGTGAGACCTCCCATAGTTTCGCAGAGTGCAGGCAATAGCAAGATGTCCTCGATGGTGTCTTTGTTCGTAGCTGCCGGCAGATCCCACAGCCGCGCGCTCTTATCCCATGAGGCCGTCACCACCCGCTGGCTATCGGGACTGAATTGCGCAGCAGCGACGGCACCTTCATGCTGCATCGGCTCGCCGATGGGTTTGGCGCTGGCCCCATCCCACACCTGTGCGGTGTTATCCCATGAGGCCGTCACTACCCACTTGCCATCGGGACTGAACTGGACCGAAGTAACTCTGTCTTCATGCAGCATCGACTCCCCCTTGGATTTGCCACTGCTAGCATCCCACAGCCGCGCGGTCTTATCCTCTGAGGCCGTCACCACCCACTTGCCATCGGGACTGAATTGCACCGAAGTAACATGGTCTTCATGCTGCATCGGCTTGCCAATGGGTTTGCCAGTGACTGCATCCCACAGCCGTGCGGTCTTATCCCTTGAAGCCGTCACCACCCGCTGGTTATCGGGACTGAACTGCGCAGCAGCGACGGCATCTTCATGCTCCATTGGCTCGCCAATGGATTTGCCACTGGCGGCATCCCACAGCCGCGCGGTCTTATCCCTTGAAGCCGTCACCACCCGCTGGTTATCGGGACTGAACTGCGCAGCAGCGACGGCGCCTTCATGCTCCATTGGCTCGCCAATGGATTTGCCACTGGCGGCATCCCACAGCCGCGCAGTCTTATCCCTTGAAGCCGTCACCACCCGCTGGTTATCGGGACTGAACTGCGCCGAAGTAACTTCGTCTTCATGCTTCATCGGCTCGCCAATCGGTTTGCCGCTGACTGTATTCCACAGCCGCGCGGTCTTATCCTCTGAAACCGTCACCACCCGTTGGCCATCGGGACTGAACCGCGCCGAGGTAACTTCGTCTTCATGCTTCATCGGCTCGCCCATGGATTTGCCACTTCCGGAATCCCACAGCCGCGTGGTCTTATCCCTTGAAGCCGTCACCACCCGTTGGCCATCGGGACTGAACCGCGCCGAAGTAACTTCGTCTTCATGCTTCATCGGCTCGCCCATGGATTTGCCACTTCCGGAATCCCACAGCCGCGCGGTCTTATCCCTTGAAGCCGTCACCACCCGTTGGCCATCGGGACTGAACTGCGCCGAAGTAACTCTGTCTTCATGCAGCATCGGCTCGCCAATCGGTTTGCCAGTGAGTGCCTCCCACAGCCGCGCGGTCTTATCCTCTGAGGCCGTTACCACCCGTTGGCCATCAGGACTGAACTGCGCAGCAACAACGGCCCCTACATGCTGCATCGGCTTGCCAATGGGTTTTCCACTGAGTGCATCCCACAGCCGCGCGGTCCCATCCGATGACGCCGTCACCACCCGTTGGCCATCGGGACTGAACTGCGCAGCAGCGACGGCGCCTTCATGCTCCATTGGCTCGCCAATGGATTTGCCACTGGCCGCCTCCCACAGCCGCGCGGTCTTATCCCTTGAAGCCGTCACCACCCGTTGGTTATCGGGACTGAACTGCGCCGAAGTAACTTCGTCTTCATGCTTCATCGGCTCGCCAATCGGTTTGCCGCTGACTGTATTCCACAGCCGCGCGGTGTCCCTTGAAGCCGTCACCACCCGCTGGTTGTCGGGACTGAACTGCGCCGAAGTAACTCTGTTTTCATGCTTCATCCGCTTGCCAATGGGTTTTCCAGTGACTGCATCCCACAGCCGCGCGGTGACCCATGAGGCCGTCACCACCCGTTGGCCATCGGGACTGAACTGCGCAGCAACAACGGCCCCTACATGCTGCATCGGCTCGCCAATGGGTTTTCCACTGAGTGCATCCCACAGCCGCGCGGTTCCATCCGATGAAGCCGTCACCACCCGTTGGCCATCGGGGCTAAACCGCGCCGAATAAACTCCGGCATCGTGTTGCATTGAACCGGTCAACGGAGCATGCCAGCTAAGTTGAGCCAGCATAGCAACTGTGAGGCTAGTAGCTTCCCGATTTTCGGGATTCAGGCGCAGCGCCTGCGCGAGATGAGCCAAGGCTTGAGCGTTCTTGCCGCTTTCTCTTGAGTATCGAGCCACCGAAACATTTCCCCGGCTGGCGACCTCGC
>JBKPBJ010000137.1:0-4102 GCA_046726875.1 Verrucomicrobiota bacterium | reverse complement strand
CGTGCGCAATCGCAACATCTGCTCGAATAGAACACCGCGCAGGTTCTCCAGACTAAAGCCGCCGCGGGTGAGTTGCACAACCAGCTCCTTCCGGCTGGCTTCGACCTGGCTGGCAAGATCTCTCACCAGTTCTTTGAGGACCGGAGAACCATTCAAGATGAGACATGGACCGCTGTATTCGGAATCCTGTCGTGGCATTCCCACGTCCTGTCCTGTTGCTCGAACGATGCGAAGAAGAGGAATGACTTCGAGATCGGAAGGATCTTCATTCTCGAGAAGCAAACGCGCGTTGATCCGGCGCATCAGAATCGGCTTGCGGTTTTCCCCGGTGTTTTCGTCCGCGCATTCTAGTTCATTCAGACGATAAAGCACCTTGATGCGGGAGTCCGCCTCCTGCCCCGGTGCAATTGTGTTCGCGCGCGCGTCGAACCAAAGCGGGACGCCCAGACCAACGTTTAGTGCTCCCCCACTGGTGGCGAAGGCCTGCTTGATATCGATGGAGGGCAGCTCCGCCTCGGCGGGATAATTTACTTCAACTCCGCTCGGCATGACGGCACGTAGTCGATCGAAACGCAGGCGCATGTTTTCAAGCTCATCGGTATTAAGCCGCGCTTCTATGACACCGTAAGGATACGCCCAAGACAAGCGGCGTTCCGCGGAAAGATTATCCACCTGCGTTTTCTGGAACCGCTGCAGGTGCTGCGGCTGAAGGAACAAGCCTTCATGCCAGTGTATTTGAGCTGCCATTTATTGTTGCGAAGTCTTGGCGGCATCCGCCCCCAGGACGAGCTTTTCGGTGTATTTTTTGATCGCCGCCTCGTTCATCTCGGCAAAAACTGTCGTGTACTTTCGCCAGCACTTTTAGCGGCATCCGCCCCAAGGACGAGCTTTTCGGTGTATTTTTTGATCGCGTCGAGGATTTCTCTTTCCACTGCCGCTTCGTTCATCTCCGCAAAAACCGTTGTGTATTTTCGCCAGCACTTTTTCTCGATGCTTTCAAAAACACCCGGCTCTGCTTCCGCTTGCGTTCGAATTGAATCGGGCGACAAGCGCTTGAGAAATTTCTGCGTATGAATTTCCCCCACCGTGCCCATCGCCGCCATCAGGCCGGAGACAAGCTTCCGCGTCTTGTTAACCAGTTGTTTGACTTCCTCGGTCGATACCTCCGAATCTCCGGTTAGGTAGGGCCCGAGAGTCTTGCGGAAATCCCCATGCTTGCCCGATTCGTGACGGATGATTGATCTGGGGGCGATATTCTTCCAGACCTCCCATACTAACTGATCCAGGCTCCAGGCGAATTCGATTAGGACATCGAGGATGCGGAGAGCACGCGCTTGATCAAGGCGCTTGCCAGGCTCGAGTTTTTGAAGGCGTTCTCTTAGTTCCTCTGAAATCTCCGTTGCTCCATTGCGCGGAAGAAGACCGGCGGCGGCAAATTGGGCCACAATCGACTCGCGTTCGGCCGGCGACATCACCCGCGTCAAATCGATTAAACGGTCAACCAAAACGGATGGCGTCTCCGGCACAGTTGGTTCCGCAACTTTTGCTTTACCGGCAGCATCTTCCTTGCCGGCCTCCGGCACTGGAAATTCCATCGCCAGCGCTTCCATGCATTCCTTGCGTTGTCCAAGTGCGACGGTCTTTAGCGCCTGCTCCAGCTCGTCGCGCAGAGTTCGCTGCCGCACTTCAAGCGAATCATCGGCAAAGCTGGCTTGCAACAATCGCAGCCGGGCGGCCAGTCCAGCAGCCCACTCCGCCGCTTTGACCGGTGTGCTCTTCATGGCTAAGAGTTAATGCTAAACCCCACGCAATCGCAATGGTAATTTACACTGCGCAATACGAGGGCAGGCAAAAAGACTTCCTTTCCGAAGAACACAGCGAATATAAATGAACATGGCATCCTTTTCCGGAAGGGAAACGGCCGAGCAATTTCAGAAGGGCTACCGCGCCGTTCCGATTTCAGAAGGTGACAAGGAGAGCGCACTTCGATTGTGTGCCGTAGTGCGCGAGGCGCCCGATCCGGTCGCGGGTATTTTCGTTTTGCTGCGAGACACCACGGAGGAATCGATTTTTCTCGGTTGCTTATTAGATAAAGGCGGTCATGTCCATCTTTGGATCGAGCTATGGATTCAGAACATCAATAATCTCGAGGCGAGTATCGAGACTCACCACGAAACTTTCTCGAATCACGCTTTAGACGAGCGCTGGAAAAGGCGCGCTGCTTTCTTTGCCCGCCGGGACAGGTCGAGCAAAATCGAGATCGACTCGGAAACGGTTCATCCTCTGCCGATCTACTTTGACCTGGCGGTCTCGGAACCGATCAATCCCAGGGATAAAACTTCGTCGGAACCGTGGGAGCTGTGCCTGGACGACGCGCTACTGGAAGGCCATGGGCTTCCGCCCTATAGCACTTCCCTCACCCGTTACCTGTACGTCTGCGGCGTACCCAATCCCGTCTTTCTCCCAATGACAAAGGGATCTTTACGAAACGAGGAGACTCAGGAGCCGGGAGAGGTGCTTGGTCCCATGATACCGCTCAATGCCGATGGTGGCCTTATGATGGCGCAAAAGTTTTCACCACTAAGCCTGGAGAGTTATGCTGACCTGCTCGGTGGTCAGGCTTGGAAAGGGATCGAAGAGGGGAACAAGATATTTAAGCTCGACGGCGTTTATCGCACGTTGCAGAACTCCGATCTGATTCAACAGGGTGGAGCTCATCTCTTTTCGGGGAACCGCGGACGCGCGGGCCGATTGATTGAGATATTTCATCTGAAGTTGAATCTTCTCCTGCAAGTTTTTCAGCTGGTACGGGACTTTGTTCGCGATGAGCAACTACCTTTTCTTAACCTGTCCGCGGACAGCTTTCGCGTCAGCCTCGCTGAGACGGGAACAAGTTTGCCGTTCTTATGGTCGGCAAAAGTGCGGCTCGCAGCGCTTGGTGCCGCCTTCCCGTTGCCAATTGAATCTGGGGAAGCACGATATTTTGTCGCACCCGGACTAGCTCACACCTCCATTTATCGCCCGGTTACGCCGAGCCGCCCCGTCAGTGCCATGGGCGCGGTACGAATTCGCAAGATCCTGACGCAAAAGGATGAAACCGTCTTGGAGGGCACAATCTCAACTCAGGAGAGAATCGATATTTCACAGACCGATCTTCTTTGGATCCAATTGACGCTGTCCTGCGGTCGAGTGGTTTTCTATGCAAACCTCACTGAGGGAGTGGCGCACGGCGAGCGTCGGTTTCGCACTATACCCCAGAAGCTTCCAGAGCATGTCGGTCTCGCGATCCGCTCTGCTGAAGGGGTTCGTTTTCCAAATGTTCCTTTTGAGACTCTGCCAATGCGGAGTTCGCCGGCTGATCTCTACGCCCTGGCGGCGATCGCTATGCGTGTTCTGCTTGTGAATGATGAAACCACACTCGCTATCGCTCTCGATGAGATTCAGAGTCTTGCCCAAACTGTTGCCGACAAGGACCCACAAGGCGCCGAGCTTTCGACTCGCCTGAGCGAGGTTACTACTACCGATAGTCGCTGGGCCGCCTCACTTGGACCGCACAGGCTTTTGAATCCCCAAGCACTTACTCCTGAAGAAGCTCTGACCTACATTCCGGACAGTCTTTGGTGGGATACAATCGCAATATTGATCCGATGTTTTCCAGGAGCGACACAGGACTCCTTCGCTGCCGACCTCGGAGATGCCCCACCCCTGGCGCTCCATGCGGTCTTTGAACCGCCGATCAACGCCCTGGAGAAGCTCTCCTTGCGCGCGCGCAGTCTTCTCTTCGTGGATTGGAAATATAATTCCGAGATCACAGCCGTTATCCAAGCCGCGTTGCAGCAACATCTGGCAGAGCTTAGCTACCAACCTGGAGTAGATCGTTAGTTACTCTACTGTAAACTTTTTCGTTAGTGGCTCGAGATCTTCGATATTAACCGCGTACTTAATGCCCTTCACCTCGACGGTTTGCCCCGTCGCGAGCGGCGCAATCTCACCAATGCCCAGGCGAAGGTCATTGACGAGCAGTGCTTCGGTGGATTTTTGCTCGATCCAGAAACAGCCCCCGAGATATCGCAAGGCCCCAATTGTTGGCTCTCCAGTCGGA
>JBKPBJ010000136.1:0-1939 GCA_046726875.1 Verrucomicrobiota bacterium | reverse complement strand
GGCGGACGTTTACACGATCGACATCGTCGAGCCGCTGGCAAAAGGCGCGGAAGCGACGCTGCAACGCTTAGGCTACAAAAACGTGCATGTCAGGGTGGGTGATGGTTACAAAGGCTGGCCGGAAGAGGCGCCGTTCGACGCGATAATCGTGACCTGCGCGCCTGAGAATGTTCCGCAACCGCTTGTCGATCAACTGAAAGACGGTGGGCGCATGGTCATTCCCGTCGGTGAACGATTCGCCCAGCAACTGTATTTGCTCGACAAGAAAAACGGCCAGCTCAAAGAAAGTGTTACGCTGCCGGTGCGTTTTGTGCCCATGTTGCGCGAACCGCAGAAGAAATGACCTGTAGCCGCTTCGCTGTGCGAAGCGCGAGACTAGCGTGTGCATGCGTACTAGAAACGCCGCCCACAGGCCGGCGGCCACAGCTCACTTGATCGCGGCCAGTTTTTTCAGATCGACGCGCTTGATCCACTCTTGCAATTGGCCAGGATCCTGGTTTTGCAATTCGACCTGGACGAAATAACGATCGGCGATCATCACCCACAGGGCAGCGTGCTTGGTGTCTTTTTCGAATGTTTCGAAACCGGGATTGCCATCGATGTTCACCGATTTGGCGTAGCCTTCGCTCGTGTCGCTGTTGCTCTTCCACGCCTCGGTCGTAGCGCTGACATAATCAGGGTTCGAAACTGAATCAAGGATGCTAATCGCAGCGCTTGGCGCCTTTTCTCCTTCGCCTTTGCGATAATCGCGATGCACGTTTGTGATTCTGAATCCGCCCACGTCTTCCGTTGAGCCCTCCGGCTTATCCGCAGTCCAACCCGCCGGCGGCTCCGGCAAAATCGGCAGTAACTTTTGATAATCGACAGCCTCAGGCACGAGGATCGGCTCGTTCTGCGCGCGTGCCGCGCCGAGTCCAATTGCGGCGAACAGCGCCAGCGCAAAAACTCCGGCGCGTGCCGGAGAACAAACACGACCCGTTGATTTCATGTGAGCGCGTCCTGCGCGATTACTCTACCCGATTGACTTTACCTCGGCTGTCAAGACGCTTGCGAAATGCGCATCTCGGAGCGCGTCCGCTGTAGCCGCTTTCCTGCGGGAAGCGTAACATTGGCAAGCCCAGCGGACGTCGCCCGCAGGGCGACGGCTACAAATGCCGCGCCGAGGATCGTATTTGTAATCTGCCTTCTCGCGCTGGCGGCGCGGCTAATCTTCATTGATCAGCCTTACGTCGATCACTGGAGCTGGCGGCAGAGCGACGTTGCGGCGATTGCGCGTAATTTTTTGCAAAACGGATTTCGTTTCGGCTATTCGCAAATTGATTGGGCAGGCAACGCGCCCGGTTACGTCGGAACGGAATTTCCAATTCTGCCGTTCATCGCGGCGATTTGTTACAAGTTCACAGGTGTGCACGAATGGATCGGTCGAATTCAAGCCGTCATTTTGTTCGCGGTGTCACTGCCATTTTTCTTTTTGCTCGTCCGGGAGATCTTTGGCAGCACAGCAGCGGTCTGGGCGAGTTTCTTCTATTGTTTTACCCCACTAAATGTTTTCGCCGGTCGTTCATTCATGCCGGACGTCCCGTCGCTTAGCTTCGCGATTGTCGGGTTGTATTTTTTTCTGCGGTGGGTCCAGCATGGTCAATCCTCGTCATTCTTGGTGGCCGCGATCGCGATTTCGCTGTCGTTCCTCATCAAGATCACCAGCATTATTATCGCTGCGCCGATTTTGTATTTAGCTGTAGCCGGGATCGGTGATCCCGGCATTTCACGAGCCTGTGACGGCGGCTGGGATCGCCGATCCAGGCTAGAACTTGCACTCTTCGCGGCGATCGCGCTGCTACCCTCAGCCATCTGGTACTGGCACGCGCATCAAATTGCGCAGAAATTTTATCCCCATCATTTCTTCGGCGCCGGCGGAATTCGAATCGAAAATTTCTCG
>JBKPBJ010000135.1:0-1831 GCA_046726875.1 Verrucomicrobiota bacterium | reverse complement strand
CCTGTTCTAATCAGGCCACGGTGACATTTTGACGTTTGGCGATCCGGCAGCCCTCATTCGAACGCATTTGTGCCTGCGGCCGTTCCTCCCGCGCACTGCACGCCTATTCGAGCTCGCGCGCGAAGCAGGCGTGGACGGCGTTTACATGCTGGCGGCGCGCGCAGTTGAAAAAGCATTTGCCGACGCGAAAAAATCGCTCCCCATCAATGTCGACGGCGCGATCGGCGCCATTCTCGCCGACTTGGGAATGAATCCCGCTGCTTTCAATGGCATTTTCATGATAGCGCGCACGCCGGGACTCATTGCCCACGTAATCGAAGAACAAACGCGCGAGAGACCGATGCGCCGAATCGATCCCGTTAACCACGGCTACGACGGGCCAGCGCCGCGCGCGGTTTCTGACACTCAGTCATCCTGAAGACATCGCTCGACGAAAAAGATTGATTTTTAGGAGTTTTCACCTAACAATCGCGGCTGCCAAACAAGCTCCACAAGCTCCACCCATATGAAAGAGAAATCCACTTCGCAATCTGCGTTCCTTAACCTTCGTCTCCTAGTCGCTTCAGTTTTTTGTGCTGCCAGCGTGGTCATCACGCTGCTCGGCTTTGGCGCATTCTCCGCGGAAGCCCAGCTAAGGCAGCAAGTCATAATGCAATCCATCGATCCGCTTGTGCCCGTCGGGTTTGACTGTTCCCGAATTAGTGAGCTGGGAATCGACAAACAAGAAAACTTGCGAGCCGGAGCAATCATGATTGCATGCGGCGAAGCGCAGGGAGGTACACCTTCCGCTTCGAGCGTATTGTTCGAAGCGATCAAAAACGCGTTAGCTCCCCTGGCGTATGGTGCCACCGACGTCGATCTAGTTACTGGCGCTGAGACATCTCCGAATGTTACGCAGTCGGAGACATTCACTGCAAGCAACCCTGATAATCCCAACCAGATTGTGGTCGCTTACAACGACTCACGAGGTCGCAACGTCAGCCCCATCAACATCTCGGGCGCATCGGTTTCCACCGATGGCGGCAACACCTTCACTCGCTTGACCACCGCCAGTGGTCAAAGCCCGTTTTCCAACACCGTTGGCGACCCCGTTATTTTATACAATCGCCCAACCGGCACGTGGTTTACCATCTGGCTCGACGGAGGCTGCGGCGGTCAAGGCTTGGGCGGTTATAAGTCCACGACACCTTGGAACCCGAATAGCTGGACCCATTATTGCATTCACTCCAGCAACAACGATGACCGAGAGTCTGGCTGGGCCGATAACAACCCATCTTCTCCGTTCTACGGGCGGATGTACACTTCCTGGAACGACTTCAACGTCGGCGGAGGTGCCCTATTCGTCCGCTACTCCACTGACAATGGTCTGACTTGGACGAACGCGAGACAAATCACCACCGGCACGCCTTTCATTCGCGATGTCCAGATCACCGGTGACCTGGCCACGGGCGACGTGTATATCGCCGGGATGAATGAAGGAGGCGGCGGCTTCCCGCACAACGATTCTAATCTCTTCTTCCGGTCAACCGACGGCGGCAACACTTGGACCAACACCTACAGCGGTCCCAGCTTCCCTGGGCCGGGCGTTACCGCCGTCGGCTACTTCGCCTGCATGTTTACTGATGGCGGTGGCTACTGGCGGCACGAGGGCTGGGGCGAGCCTGCCGCTCTCAACGGCGTTGTGCACTACGTTTATGCCCAGCATGGCGCCGGTAGTGACCCTGGCGACGTCTATTACATCCGCTCCACAAATCGTGGGCAGACCTTTAGTGCTCCGCTCAAGTTGAACACCGATGCCACTACACGGCCTCAGTGGCAGCCCAATCTTTCG
>JBKPBJ010000134.1:0-4076 GCA_046726875.1 Verrucomicrobiota bacterium | reverse complement strand
AGGCGTCAGGGGCGCTGGGAAGAATCCACACGAAACCTGGAGCGCGCGATTGATCTCGACCCGCGCAACTTTTTCACGCTTCAGCAGATTGCGATTAGTTACGGAGTTCTCCGACGCTACACTGAAGAAATAGCAGTATTGGACCGCGCATTGGCGATCGAGCCGAACGACGTCAATACGAAAGTGGCGCTGGCGGCCGTGCAATTTCATTGGAAGGCGGATACCCGACCACTGCATCAAACAATCGATTCCATTCGAGCTACAAATCCCAGCGCCTTGCCGAATGTCGCCAATGATCGGCTGAGCTGTGCACTGGCAGAGCGCGACGTCGCTGCGGCAACAGATGCGTTGAACGCATTCGGCGAAATACCACTGACCGACTACGCTGTTCACTTAAATCGCCCGCTCATGGAAGGTATCATCGCTCGTATGGCGAAAGACGAGGGCACAACGCGGGCCGCGTTCATGGCTGCGCGCACGGCGCAGGAGAGAACGGTTCAAGCTCAGCCAGACTACGGCCCGGCGCTGTGCGTTCTTGGTTTGATCGACGCAGCTCTTGGCCGGAAAGAGGAAGCATTGCGCGAAGGCCGGCGTGCGGTCGAGCTTCTTCCGGTGGAAAAGGATGCAATTAATGGTCCGCTGATGATTACGTATTTGGCGATGATCGCTGCATGGGCCGGCGATAGAGATCTCGCCTGCACACAGCTTGGCATCGCCATCCGTCCACCAAGCACCGTTAGCTACGGTCAATTGAAACTACTGCCATTTTGGGACCGGCTGCGTGGCGACCCGCGTTTCGAAAAAATCGTCGCCTCGCTTGCGCCGAAAGATACGAAGGAGCAGCCCTGATTACGCTAACTCTAGTGAGGCCGGTACACTGTCACTAGCCTCCTGTTCTTGATTGCAAACTGACCGCATTCGTGGCTAAACCGTTCTTTGTTGTCCATACTGCATAGCGCTGTGGCCGCTCCAGCTACAGCTCCATTCGTGCGTGACTCTTTCAAGTTCGAGAAACGCGGTGAGCTTTCGTCGGCCCCTGACGATGAACTGCTTTCCCTGGTCGCGGTGTGCAAAAGAACTACCGCTTTTGATTCAAGTTTGCTTTAGATGAAAGGCCGCGAACAGTCTAACCGAATGCCTTGTGTTTTGATCATTGAAGATGACCCGGAGAGCCGGCGCGCGCTCGCAGGTCTTTTCGCACGCGAAAATTGGAACGTTTTGCAGGCAAGTGACGGCGACGTCGGAATCGAGCTCGCAGTGCGCAATCGGCCGGAGCTTATCCTGTGCGATCTGTTGATGCCGAAATCAAATGGTTTTCAGGTTTGCCGCACGATTCGGGAGCAGCTTCAACCCACGAAGATCATCGTCGTGTCAGGTCGCGATTATGGGGTCGATAAAATCGACGCGCTGCAAGCCGGTGCAGATGAGTACCTGTTTAAGCCGCTCAGGTGGGAACTGCTCTCAAGGACAATTGACCGGCTGCTCCCGCAGATTCCGCGTCAGCCCAAGCCAACACCATCAACCGGGGATGATTCGCAACTTACGCGGATAAAATTTTGGGGTGTTCGCGGCTCAATTCCAATTCCCGGAGAGAGCACGGTCCGTTATGGTGGAAATACCAGCTGCGTTGAAGTGCGGGCTGATGGCGAGATCATTATTCTGGATGCTGGCAGCGGAATTCGGCTGCTCGGTCTCGCCCTGGAAAAGGAATTTGGGTCTCGCTCGATGAAGTTGACCCTTTTGATAACGCACACGCACTGGGACCATATTCAGGGACTGCCCTTTTTCTCCCCCGCGTACAATCAGAAAAATCTCATTCGCGTATTAGGCTACGAAGGAGCTCGCGCCGGGTTGGCCACGATTCTAGCGAGCCAAATGGAGACGCCGTTTTTCCCTGTGAGCTTACGCGAGCTTCCGAGTCATCCGGCGATTGAAGAACTAAGGGAGATGGAGTTCCAAATTGGCAAGGTCCAGGTCCGATCAAAGTTTGCTAATCATCCAGGGATTTGCGTAGGTTATCGTCTCTTTACAAGCTCGGGATCAATCGCGTTCTTTCCTGATAATGAACCGTATGAACAGCTGAAGCTGCAATTGGCTTCGCACGATGGAATCAGCGAGCACGAGGCGCGAGATTTTGCTGCTGCCGAGCGTGCGAAAATGGTTGAGTTTCTTCAAGACTGCGATGTCGCGATCCTGGATACCCAATATACCGACGAGGAGTACGCGAAGCACATCGGCTGGGGCCATAGTTCGCTCAGTAGCGTGGTTTCGCTGGCGCTTGACGCGGATGTGCACAAGCTCCTGCTTTTCCATCACGACCCGAGTCACGATGATCAGATGGTAGACAAAATGGCAGAATGCGCTCGCGCACTTGTGCGAAAGAGCGGAAAGTCTTTGGAAGTCGAACCGGCTCGAGAAGGCGCTGAGATTTCGATCACGTTGCCAGCCTCATCGTAAACACGAATCGGTAGCGTATTTGGTAACGCGGCATCATTTGCTCCGCGCGAAGTTTGGTTAAGAGTCAATTGTTAGCGATGTCCTCATTCTGATCGCCTCAGTCATTGCCAGTTATTGCCAGTTAAATGTCTGTTTTAGGCACGAATTGGCGGTTTCTGACAACTTCAGCTCGCTGCGCTTCCCTCGTGCGAAGGAAAACCGGTTGGGTTAGGAAACCCTTGTTCTATCCGTTGAACTACGGGAACGACGATCTGGAAAGAATAAACGGATTGGATAGAGATGGGCAAGAGCGGCGGTGCGATGCGCAGCGATTTTTTCGGGGGCTTTGCTCTCGACTCTCGGCAGCTTACTCGAGAGTATCGTTGCGTCGGGCATTTCCATGTGAATCCATATGGCTGCCGAAGTTAAGAAAGAGATCGAGCTTGAGATCGCGCACGTTCTCTTCATCGACATTGTCGCTTATTCAAAGCTCTCGGTTAACGAGCAACACGCGACAATTGAGGAACTCAACGAGATTGTTCGTTCATCCGAGCAATTCCGGAAGGCTGAAGCGGCAAACCGAATTTTAAAGATTCCTACTGGCGACGGTATGGCGCTGGTGTTTTACAAGAGCCCGGAGGAACCGGCACAGTGTGCGTTTGAGATCAGTCGCGCGCTTAAAGAGCATCCTCGCCTGCAAATCCGCATGGGCATTCACAGCGGACCAGTCAGCGGTGTGGTGGACGTGACCGAGCGGACGAATGTGGCCGGGGCCGGCATCAACATCGCCCGGCGCGTGATGGACTGCGGCGATGCGGGGCACATCCTTCTCTCACATCATGTCGCTGAGGACCTGACAGAATACGAACGCTGGCGACCGTTCCTGCATGATATCGGCACCTTTGAGGTGAAACACGGAATGCGTGTAAGCGTCACGAACCTCTATTCGGAGGAGATTGGGAATTCACGACTGCCGAGCAAACTGCAGGCCGTCAGAAAGCATCGGGCTCACGTGCGTTGGGGCGAAATTGCGGCCGCACTCTTTGTATTGGGCGCAATTATTGCCGGAGCCTTCTTCTTTGCACGCCGCCCGACTACCTCGGCCGTGCGTGTGCTGGACAAAAGCATCGCGGTGCTTCCGTTTGAAAACCGAAGTGAAGATGAAGCCAATGCTTACTTCACCGATGGCGTGCAGGACGAGATCTTGATGCATCTGGCCAGGATTGCCGACTTGAAAGTCATCAGCCGCACCTCCGTTTTGCAGTATAAGAGTGGCGTTGCACGCAATCTGCGCGAGATCGCGCAGCAACTGGGAGTCGCGACTGTGGTAGAAGGAAGCGTTCAGCGCTCGGGCAATCGCGTGCGCGTTAACGCGCAGTTGATCGATGCCCGCAACGACGCGCATCTGTGGGCCCTAAGCTACGATCGCGATCTGGTCGATGTCTTCGCCATCCAAAGCGAGATCGCCAAGGCAATCGCCGACCAGTTGCAGACGAAGGTCTCGCCTAACGAGAAGAAAGCCATCGAGCAGCCGCCCACCACAGATCTGGCGGCTTTCGACCTTTACAGCCGGGCGAAGTCACTTCTCCTGACGGCAAATTTCAGCGCGACAGTCGACCAAGACGTGCAGAAGGCAATTG
>JBKPBJ010000133.1:0-3031 GCA_046726875.1 Verrucomicrobiota bacterium | reverse complement strand
CCCGCGGTGTTGATGTTCATGACCATGTTGACCAGCGCTTTCACCTTGGCGGCTTCGCCTGCTTTTCCGACGAAGCGAATTTGGGCGGCAAGCTCCTTCAAAATCGGTTCGGCTTTTCGGAACGCGTCTTCGTTTCCGCCGCACATCAAATAGAGCTTGCCTTCGCGTGCCTGCGTAATGCTCGACGCCATGCATGCTTCGAGCGATTGCGCACCGGCTTTCTCGGCCAGTTTTCCGATTTCCACGTGTACCTGCGGCGATATCGTGGCGCAGTTGACGAACAATTTGCCACGCGCGTTGATGAGCAAATTGTCACCAGCTCCGGCAAAGACTTGCCGCATCGCGTTGTCGTCGGTCACCACAGTAAAGATGACGTCCGATTCCGCCGTGACTTCCGACAGATCCTGCGCGGCGGCGCACGCAAGCTCCGACGCGAGAGACGTCGCGGCCGCGCGATTTGTGTCGTAAACCGCCGTGATGTGAAAACCACGATCCTTCAGCCGGCGTGCCATGTTCGCGCCCATTCGACCGATTCCGACAAAACCGATATTCATGGGGAAGAGGTTTGAGGTTTGATGGTTGATGGTTGAGGTCGCGACGCAGATCGTCGCCCCGAAGTGAAGATGGCGGTGAGTTCGTCGGCTTCGGATACGAGAGGAGCAATTCGCTTGTCGCCGATGAAATCTCCGTCGCGGATTAATTCGAGCCAGTACAGACTCTCGTCGGCTTCTTCGGCCACGGTTCCCAATTTCGAAGCGAACTCCGCGCGCGACCGTGCGCGGCACGCTGCGCGATAATTTACGCCCACTGACGTGCCACTTCTGGCGAGCTGGTTGGCAAGAATCCTTCCGCCAATAGTATTGGGTAGGTGTTCAATAAGCTTTAGAACTCGAAGCGCAAAACTTTTTGTCCGCTGCTGCAACTCCGCTGACTTGTTCATCTGCCAAAATCAACCCTCAAAAATCAACCCATCAAACTTCAGGTAACCTTCCCTGCGAAAAACGGGTTGTGTTGTTTCTCCTCAGCTGCAGTCGTCATCGGGCCGTGTCCGGGGCAGATGATGGTTTCGTCTGGCAACGTCAGGATTTTCTCAAGGTTGTTTTGTAAGGCATCGCGATACGACACGTTGCCGCCGCCCATCGAGCCGGCAAAAAGCGAATCGCCCACAATAGCGATTGGACGCGCAAGCCCGGTCACAACGTACGTCATGCCGCCACGGGAATGACCCGAGGTCAGGCGCGTATCGATTCGCAAATTGCCAAGTCGAAACTTTTTTCCCTCGTCGATCAACTCCGCGCCAGGCACTGGTTCGCGCGCCGGGGTAAAAACATCTGCGCCGGTTTCTTCGCGGAGACTCGGCAGATCCGCGACGTGATCGGGGTGCGCGTGGGTCAGCAGAACCAGTTGCACATCCAGCTTGTGGTGCTTCGCAAAGCGCAGCATCTCCTTCGAATCAGCTCCGGTATCGAAGGCTGCGGCCACGCGTGTCGCCGGGTCCCACACGAGATACGCGTTAACGGCCATGCCATTGTAATCGGTGGTGAATTGCGCGAGCCCGTCCAACGATTCGATTTTGTTTGGACGCCATTCGCCGTTGGCAATTTCGTTAAGGGCGCGCCCGTCCAGGCCAAGAACCGGCGCAACGCTTAACAGCGCCGATTCATCGAAATCGCCATCACGCAGCTTCCGAATTGTCTGCGTACTCACCCCCGCCTTTTCGGCCAGTTCAGAATCGGAAATGCCAAGACCGCGTTGCGCTTTGCCGATGATATCGGCGGCGTTGTCTTCGAGTGGAATCATATTGGTTAAGCGTTTATCAGTTGCGTTTCCGGCGCAACGCGCAAACTGACAATCGAGTCCAACGCCAATTTCTCAAGCGTTCGCGCAACCTCGGCAACAATGAGCGCTCGCTTCGTTTCCTTTTCCATCGATGTGATTGCGACGTTATTGATTCCGCACGGAACAATATGATCAAAAGGCGAGAGATCGCCGCACACATTCAACGCGAACCCGTGCATGGTGATCCAATGCCGAACACCAACCCCAATCGAAGCAATCTTGCGATCTTCGACCCAAACTCCGGTAAGCGATTCGCGTCGCTGCGCGGCAATGTCGTATTGGGCGAGAAGATCGATGAGCAGTTGCTCCAGCCAGCGCAAATATTTGTGTAAATCCTGGCCGCACCGGCGAAGATCAATAATGGGATAACCCATTAGCTGCCCGGGCCCATGATAAGTCGCCTGACCGCCGCGATTGATCGAAAACAACGGATGCGGCAAGTGAATGGCGCCTAACAAGCTGGATCGATCAGGAGTGCGCCCGATTGTGTAAACCGGTTCGTGTTCGAGAAGAAGCAGCTGATCTTCAAGCGAGGCATCCTGCCTTTTTTTCGCAGCGAGTTCCTCCTGCAATCCAAGTGCTTGGGCGAATTCCATTCTGCCGAGCCAGCGGACGATCAGAGAGGCTTCGTACTTCGATCTGCCCTCACCCCAACCCTCTCCCACAGAGAGAGGCGGTCCCTTCTCCCCGATGGGGAGAAGGTGAGGATGAGGGGCACGATTATTCATATTTGCATTCCTGCCGGAAGACCACGCGCTGCTGCTTCATCCATGCGCAAATGCGTGAGAGCGATGGCCAGCGCGTCCGCGGCGTCGGGATCCGGCGTTTCTGTTAGGCCGAGAAGCGCGCGCACCATAAACGCCACCTGATTTTTTCCTGCTGCGCCGCGCCCGACAGTGGATTGTTTGATTCGTCTCGGCGGATATTCGAATACCGGAAGTCCGCGTTCGGCAGCCGCCAAAATGGCCGCGCCGCGCGCCGCGCCGAGGATGATCGCGGTCTTATGGCTTTGCACGTAAATGACCGACTCGAGCGCGCAACAGTCCGGTTGGTGTTCGCGAATCAATTCGGCAAGCCGGTCGCGGATGCAGACCAGACAGGATGAGGGACGCATCGCGCTTTTGTTGTGGATGGTTCCGAAATAAACAGACTGCGGTTTGCCGTTGTTTGCGTCGACGATTGCGACACCGGT
>JBKPBJ010000132.1:0-10394 GCA_046726875.1 Verrucomicrobiota bacterium | reverse complement strand
GGCAACGGTTCCGGCGCGGAAGGCAGTGGCGCTGCTTGCGTCGATGGCGCCGGTTCACTCGAGGGAAGCGTTGGCTCCGACCAAGGGGGCAGAGCCGCCTCTTCAATGGACTCCTGTGCTTGCGCAGCAAGAACCGCTGCGAAGAAAATTGCTGCGACGAGTGCCGACGTTCTGCCGACAATTACGTCGGCGATTTCGGCAGTGGTGGTTGCTGCGGTGCGGGCTGAAAAAGGTGCGAAGCGGCGGATGTACAGGGCATAACCGAGGCGCATGGCCGTGAGAGTAGAGGGGCCGCCATACGGGCGTCAATCAAAAAATCTTAGTAAGAATCGAGAAATTTTGGAGCGGTCTTTGTCCTCTAGGAGGAAGCCGGCAGGGGATATGAAGACCAGCTGGGTTTAGCAGGAGAGATTTGCTTTGTAGTTGTCCGCATAAGACGTTTTAGATCGGTTCAGCAGGAATCTTCACTGACATGTCAGAACGCGAAAAGACGCTTACAATCAACGAAATTTATCACTCCATCCAAGGCGAGAGCACCTGGGCTGGTTGGCCGTGCGTTTTTGTGCGCCTCACATTCTGCAATCTGCGCTGCAACTACTGCGATACCGAGTACGCTTTTTACGAGGGGATTAAACGTAGCTTGGGCGAAATTCTGGACGCGGTGGCGGCGTATCGGTGCCCTTTGGTTGAGATTACGGGCGGGGAACCCCTGTTGCAGAAGAACGTGGTGCCGCTGATGTCGATGCTGTGTGACTCGGGTTACACGGTGCTGCTCGAGACCAGCGGTGCGCATGACATATCGAAGGTCGATCCGCGCGTGCACCGCATCATGGATCTGAAGACCGCGGGGAGCGGCGAAGTGGACAAAAATCTTTGGTCGAACATTGAGCACCTCAACGCGCGGGATGAAGTGAAATTCGTCATGGGCTCGCGCGAAGATTACGAGTGGTCGCGCGATAAAGTGCGGCGCTACGATCTTCCCTCCCGCTGTCGCGCCGTTCTCTTCTCGCCAATTTTCGGCAGGATTGATCCGCGCGAAATCGTGGAATGGATTCTCGCAGACAAACTGAACGTCCGTTTTCAACTTCAGATGCACAAATTCATCTGGAGACCAGCTCAGCGCGGCGTGTGATTATGCGCGCACGCTTGACAAAAGATTTCACATTTGAAGCAGCCCAGACGTTGCCCAAAGCGCCTGAGGGCCACAAATGCCGGCGGGTGCACGGACACAGTTTCAAGGTTGAAGTTTCCATCGAGGGCGACGTCGATCCAGCGATTGGCTGGATTTATGATCACGCGAACATCAGCGCTGCAATGAAACCGCTTCTGCAAATCCTGGACCACGCCTATCTCAACGACGTCGAAGGATTGGAGAACCCGACGATCGAAAATATGGCTGAATGGTTCTGGAAGAAATTAGAACCTCAATGTCCCGGCCTCTGCGAGATCGTGGTGCACGAAACACCCACTGCGCGTTGCATCTATCGCGGCGAGTAACAAGGAACGACGGCTTGGGCAGCCGTCCTCCTCCAGCTGTCACGGCTGGGAAGCAGTCACCCCTTTGCGATCCCTACAAATCAATCGCGTAGCGTTTCAGCTTGTTGTAGAGCGTCGGTCGCTGAATCCCGAGGAGTTCGGCTGCTTTTTTCTTGTTCCCATGGCATTCAGCGAGCGCTTGCAGAATTGCGGTGCGCTCTAAATCGTCGAGAGTTTGCACGCCTTTGCGCGGCAACCCGCCGAGTTCGGCTTGTTGCAACGCCGGAGGCAACTGTATTTCTGCCGGCAACTCTTTTACGCCGATCGCCCCCTGCCTGGCCAGCACCACGGCGTATTCAATGGCGTTTTGGAGTTCACGAACATTTCCCGGCCACGAATAATCGAGCAACTTCTGGAATGCATCCGGCGAAACGTCTGGCTCCGGCTTGCCGAGTTGTTGAGAGAATTGCCTGACGAATTGCGTGATCAAAGGCGGGATATCCTCTTTTCGTTTGCGGAGCGGCGGCACTTCAATCTGGAAAGTGTTTAGACGGTAGTACAAATCGGAGCGCAGTTGGTTCTCAGCCAGCGCCTCGGGAATGGGCCTGTTCGTTGAAGCGATCGCACGAAAGTTTGCCTTCAACGTTTGCGTGCTACCGAGCGGTCGATACTCGCGCTCTTGCAGCACCCGCAGGAAGCGCGTCTGCAAATCAGCCGGCATATCGGATATTTCATCCAGGAACAGGGTGCCGCCGTCGGCCGCAGCGATCATTCCCCGGAAATCGTGCATTGCTCCGGTGAACGCGCCTTTGACGTAACCGAAAAGTTCTCCTTCGATCATCGTCTGCGGGAACGCAGCGCAATTGAGCTTCACCATCGGTTGTCCAGCACGCCGGCTGCGGGCGTGAATAGTGTTGGCGATGACTTCCTTGCCCACGCCGCTTTCGCCAACGATGAGAACATTCGCTTCCGAAGGCGCCATTGCTTCGATCAGTTCCTCAATCTCCTGCATCGGTTTGCTCTTGAAAACTGGGGCAGGTCGAGCTTCTGCGATCTCCAGCCGTTTTTCGAGTTGCTCTGTCTTCTCCCGCAGTTTTTCTGCTTCCCGGAGCAAGAATTGTTTCTCCACCGCTTTCTCCACGAGGCTCAGCAGTTCCTCCGGCGCGTACGGTTTGCTGATAAAATGGTACGCGCCGCGTTTGATTGACTCAATGGCGTTATGCAGCGAGTCATGCGCCGTCAGAATGATCACCTGCACCTCGGGCAATTCCGTTTTGATTCGATCGAGCATTTCCAACCCGTGGGCGTCCGGCAGTTGCAGGTCGAGCAAAACGAGCGATGGCGAATTTGATTTTAGCAACTTGAGCCCCTGGGAAGCTGTGACCGCCGTATCGACGCAGTAATCATGCCGCTTGAGTAACGCTTCCAGTGTCAGCACTACCGGTCGCTCGTCGTCGATGATTAGAATGCGATGGTTCTCCGTTTTCATCACTTAGCCCTGCTGGTATTACGCATGAGCGGTAGGCTGCAGTTGCTTAAACTGCACGAATGCCATGAGGTTCAACCATGTTCTGAGTCCCCGTTCGCGACCGGGAGTGCCACTGTCGAAACAAGCGTCGCGGCTTTCGGGTCGTATCCAGCCTGCAGCTCTCCGCCGTGCGCTTCTACAATAGCCCGGACGCGGTTCAGACCAAGACCATAATGTCTCTGTCTCACGTGGCGAAGCGGTTCCCGCCCCCAATTTTGTGTATTGCAAGAGAAGACCGCTTTTGGCTCATGCAGGGTGAACAAAAACCGCCCGTCGCTGATTCTGGCCCTTGCAACGAGCACGCCGTTGCCGCGATCGTGCTGGAAAGCGTTGGCGAAAAGCTCCACAAACACTTCCTGCACTAGCTGCGGATCAATATTCAGAATCCCGTCCTGAAGTTGTACGTCCCATGTGATCTCGTGGTTTTCTTTTGGAAAATTGCGCTCGATCTGCGTACGCGTGTCGGCCAAAAATTCACCCGCCGGATAAGTAATCACATTCGGTGTAACCTCTCCGACTGCTCTGGAAAGCATTTGCAACGTCGAATTCAGGCCTGCGACGAGCTCGCGCAGACGCTTAATCTCACTTGTCAGTTCCTGGTCCTGGGCCAGTTCACCGATGTAAGCCGATTGCAGTTCGATCGCGTTCAAATCATTGCGCAAATCATGACTGAGTTGCCTGACAAAGCGAACCGTGTCGCCCCATGGCACGCCCGACGAATCGCTTCGACTTTCGGAAGGATTGTCCGCCATAACGGTTCAATTACGGCGCTCTTCCGAGTGAAAACCGGTCATCCACAGCTTCCTCGCCAGGCACGACTTTGATCTGGAGATTGTTGCTCGCCAGGTGCCGCAACAAGTGAAACACCTCCTCCGGGTCGGCATCGATTGAGCGCGCGATCTCTTCGGCAGTTTTAGCTTGTCCAGAAAGCTCCTCGCGCACTCGCTTCTGAAGCTGCAAAAGTTTGCTGGCCGCTTTCTTGCCCGCTTCGACGCCGGGCTGATCGTACGCATTGATATTAACCAGGGAGCCGTAAAAGCCGACTGCCCGTTCATACAGCGCGATCAGCGCTCCGATGTAAAACGCGTTCACCTCGGGAATGCTCATGGTGATTGACTCCCGTCCTTTCTCGTACAACGCGCTACGCGTCCCGCGCATAAATCCCTCAAGATAATCGCCGCTCGTAATGCCATCCTCGACTTCAAACCGCGCGCCGGGACGATCGTTGCGCACTTCCACAAATGTCACAAAAAAATTCAGGACCCCGTCGCGCAGCTGTTGCACGTACGAATGCTGGTCGGTTGAGCCTTTATTCCCGTACACGGCAATGCCCTGATGCACAATTTCGCCCGCAAGATTCTTTTCTTTGCCTAACGATTCCATCACGAGTTGCTGAAGATATTTTGTGAACAGTGCCAGTCGATCTTTGTATGGGAGAACAACCATGTCCTTCTCGCCTTTTCCATTGCCGGCGTAATACCACATGAGTGCGAGAAGCATGGCGGATTTTGCGCGATGTCAGGTACGCGGGTGTGCTCGTCCATCGCTGCGGCGCCGGCGAGGAAGGCATCGATATCAAAGCCTTGCAGCGCCATCGGTAGTAGTCCGACCGAGCTCATCACCGAGGTGCGTCCGCCAATCCAATCAGGCATTGGGAAACGCGCGAGCCATCCATTCGCTTCGACATATTTGTCCAACTCGCTCCCAACGCCAGTCACAGCGACAGCGTGCCTGGCAAACCCAAGTCCCTTCGCGGCGAACTTCGCTTCTGCCTCGAGCATTCCGTTACGCGTCTCTTTTGTCCCGCCGGATTTAGATACAACGATGACGAGCGTTTGCGGGAGTGCCTCTCCTATTCGGTCAAACACGCGATCAAAACCTTCAGGGTCGGTGTTGTCGAAGAAAAAAATGTCCATTGGATCGTCTGGTGAGCCAAGCGCTGCTGACACGAATTGCGGCCCCAGCGCCGAGCCGCCGATCCCAATGTTCAGCACGTGCTCGAAGCGCTTTCCGTTTTCCGCGGTGATTTTTCCGGCGTGAACATCTTCCGCAAATGCTTTGACGCGCCGGATCGTGTCTTCGATTTCCGACCGGATTTCCGGTGTCGGCGCAAGCGCAGAATTCCTCAGCCAGTAATGACCAACCATTCGGTTCTCTGTGGGATTGGCGATTGCTCCTGCTTCCAAGTCTCGCATCGCCGCAAACGCATGCTCGATTTGCGGCCGCATTTTCTCGAACAGGTCCTCTGGAAATTTCATCCGGCTGATGTCCAGAGAGAAGCCCAGCTCACGATCTTCCAGAAAATATCGTTGAAATCGCTGCCAGAGTGATGAAGTGGCCATGTGGTGAGAATACCGAAGTGAAATTCGATTGCGACGTCAAGTCGCGACAATAACTTCTTCTTCTGTCATGAATGCGCCCACCAGGAAACAAATGCCGCATTTGTTTGCGTGCCTTATCGCGCTGGGACTCGCGGCAATCATATTGTTCGCTGCTCAACGGGTGCTGATTCATGTCGAACACGTCACGATTATTTCCACAGCTCCCGAGAATTTTGGGCTCAAAAATCAGGGACTTGTCTTTCAACGGGCCGCCGCGCACTCGCCGAACGTACTACCGATTTATGGCAGTTCAGAATTATTAAGGCCCGCAGCACCGGAACGGGGGAACATTTTCTTTCGCACCGCGCCAACGGGTTTCCAACTTTCACCCGTTGGCGTCGGCGGTGCGAACCCGCTGACTATGCTGCAAAAAGTTGGCGCACTCGGCTCAGCGTTGCGCGGTAAAAAGCTGGCCTTCTCGCTTTCGCCCGCCTGGTTTTGCACCGCCAAGCCTGGTTCTCGGGGGTACACGGGGAATTTTTCACCGATGGCCGCGACCGAGATGGTGTTTGGCAACGGGCTGGATTTTGAACTGAAGCGCGACATCGCCGCACGCATGCTTCAGTTCCCGGAAACACTGGAACAGCGACCGTTCCTTGAATTTGCGCTAAGACGTCTCGCCTCCGGACAGCTGCTCGATCGCGTGGTCTTCTGTGCGCTTTGGCCGGCGGGAAAAATTCAGACCGTCTTGTTCGAATTGGAGGACCACTGGGCAGCCGTGCATCATATCAGGCGCCAAACAAAGCCGCCTCCGCAGCTTAATTCCGAAACAGTCGATTGGCCGCAGCTCATTGCGAAAGCAAGCAAAGCCAGGCCTGCGGATGCCGGGCAGATCCAACAGCCTTCGCAGTTTGACAGAAAAATTACCTCCGGGTCGCGCGACGTCGGGTTCCGTAGCGGCATCAAGCAATCACCGACGTGGATCGATCTGGATCTGCTCCTCCGGTGTCTGACAACTGTTCACGCGCAACCACTGGTTCTCAGTATGCCCTTGGGCGGCGACTTTTACGATCACGCGGGCATTTCGCGCTCGGCTCGCGACGAGTTTTACAGGAAGCTTCTCGCGCGCGTGGAACAATACCACTTTCCGGTACTCGAATTTCAGGAGCACGACGAAGACCCGGCTTTTCTTATCCGTCACCAGAGTCATCTCACAGCAAAAGGTTGGGCATATTACGACCGCGCCCTTGACGATTTCTTTCACGGACGTTTGCCACGACGCTGATAACTGATGATCTTCCGTTCGTTGAAGCGGCACAATACGCCTGGCCTCACCCATGATAGCTGCGGATTTCTCCGACAAATTACTACAACTCCTGGCCTCAGTAGGAGAAACAGATGAAGTACTCACCAACCTCGATCTGCCGCTCTACGATTATCAGGTGCTCGACTCGATGCGAACCGTTCAGCTCATCCTGATGATCGAGCAGGAATTCGGCTTAGAAATTTCGCCGGCAGAGTTCGAGCGCGAACGCTGGCGCACACCGCGAGCAGTGATCGCCGATCTCCAGCAGCGGATGGGCCTGTGAGCTGGCTCGAGCGACATCCCACGCAGCATCGCCTGCTGCTGGTTCTTTATTACCTTGCTGTGATTCTGGTCTTGATCGCGATGTATGGCCGTGGCGATTTCCGCACGCCGCCCTTTGTTTATCAGGGCTTCTAGTGAATCTGATCAAGCGAATCGATCACTGGGCCGCAGTGGCGCCGGCCGTAATCGCACACGCGAGCGGCGACAGAACTCTGACTTACGGTGAACTGCGCACCCGCTCGGACGGGCTTGCGTCATACCTGACGGAGCGTTTCGGCGACGATCGCAGCCCGATCGCCGTGCTTGGACATCGCGAGCCCGAAATGCTGATCGCTTTTATCGGTGCGGCGAAATCCCGCCGCCCGTATGTGCCGATAGACACGGCGCTACCGCAGACGCGGATAGATCAAATCCTGGCGACTTCGCGCGCAGTGTTGGTGCTAACCCCCGATGAGATCCGGCGATCCTCTACGGCTGAACTGCGCGGCGGCGCGAGGGCGGTCGGGAAGAACGACCCGTTTTACATCCTGTTCACAAGCGGCAGCACTGGCGAACCGAAAGGCGTAATCATCACGCTCGCCTGTCTCGAACATTTCATCAGCTGGATGCTCGCGGAGCAAAGATTCAGCCAGCGCGCCGAAGTATTTTTGAATCAGGCGCCGTTCTCGTTCGATCTGTCGGTAATGGATTTGTATTGCAGCCTCGCAACCGGCGGCACGCTCTTCAGTATCAGCCGCGATTTAATCGAAAATCCCAAAAAGCTTTACCGCGCGCTGGCCAGTTCTGGCGTGACTACGTGGGTTTCGACGCCGACCTTCGCAAAAATGTGTCTGGTCGAAGACAAATTTGCAGAGGCGATGCTGCCGCGCGTACGCAGATTTCTGTTTTGCGGCGAAACCCTCGCACCGCAGACGGCGGCCCAACTGCTTAGGCGTTTTCCGCAAGCGCAGGTCTGGAATACGTACGGCCCCACCGAGGCAACTGTCGCCACGACGTCGCTCCAGATTAACGCTGCGATTCTGGAAAAATATTCGCCGTTGCCGGTCGGTCGTGTAATGCCGGGGACAAAAATCTTCATCGTCGATGAGAACGGCGTGGAATCATCTGCTGACCAGCGCGGCGAAATTATTATCGCAGGGCCAAACGTAAGTCCCGGTTACGTCGGGCGGCCCGATCTCACAGCCCGCGCTTTTTTCGAGTGTGGCGGTCTGCACGCGTACAAGACGGGCGACCTCGGTCGCTTCCGTGACGCTCTACTCTTCTTCGAAGGCCGCATTGATGAACAAATCAAGCTCAGCGGATACCGCATCGAACTCGGCGATGTGGAGGCAAATCTGCGCGCGCTGCCCAGTGTGCGCGATGCGATCGTAATGCCGGTGATCAAAAACTGCGCCACTCAATCACTTACGGCTTTCGTAAGTTTGACGGCGCGAAATGAGACATCAGACTTCAAGCTGGCGCACAACCTCCGGACGCAACTTGGCCAGCGGCTGCCATCTTACATGTTGCCAAGCAAATTCGTCTTTCTCGATGCGTTTCCCATGACGGCCAACGGCAAGGTGGACCGAGCCGCGCTGGCCAGATCACTGTGATGAGTACTGCTCGATTCGGGTTTCTGTATGCCGTCCAAGTGAAGTGCACTGCGTTCGGGCGCTTCTTCCTTAGCGAGGGAGAGGGTGCGGAGCCGCTGTTGTGTGCGCATTGCAACCCCTGGCACAAACCAAATCAGTGGCCTCACTAGCGTCGCTGTGATTCCGTACGCGGATTTCACATATTTCGTGCTGCTGCTTTACGTAGCAGTGCCGACGGTGATTCTAGGCTTGTTCGGCCGCGCCGGCGGCTGGCGCTGGGCTCTCCTGGTCACCACGGTCATGCTCCTGGTGCAATATCAGAACGCTATTCACTTGCGAGCGTATTTCCCGGTGCGCGAGATCTGGCTCGTATTGGCATTCGCATTGTGCCAATGGCTGATCGTGCGCGCGTTCGCAGGCGCCGGACCGCGCGCAGGCTGGCTGTTCTACGGCGCAATCGGGCTGAGCGTGCTTCCGCTAGCACTAACGAAAGTGATTCCGCTGGTCTCGCCGAAAACTCAGTTCGGATTTCTCGGGATTTCTTATGTGACCTTTCGCGCGCTTGATGTCGTGTTTTGTCTCCGAGACGGCGTGATCGAAACGCCCGCCACAATCGATCTGTTCATGTTTCTGTTTTTCTTCCCGACGATTTCCGCCGGCCCAATCGACCGCTATCGCCGTTTCGTTCCCGATTGGAGGAAAAGACGAAACCGCGCTGAGTTCCTGACCGACGTCGACGGCGCGGTGCACCACTTCTTTCGCGGATTACTGTACAAATTCATCCTCGCTGCATTGATCGAACAACACTGGCTCAAGCTCGCAGCGCGGAGCAACAGCTTCGGTGCGCTGGTTAGTTACATGTACGCTTACAGTTTTTATTTGTTCTTCGACTTCGCTGGCTACAGCGCTTTTGCCATCAGCATCAGTTATTTGTTCGGCGTTCACACTCCCGAAAATTTCAACCGGCCATTTCTCGCGCAGAACATCCGTGATTTTTGGAATCGCTGGCACATCACTCTTTCGTTTTGGTTTCGCGATCATGTTTACATGCGTTTCCTGCTCGCGGCCGCCCGCGGCAAATGGTTCAAGAGCATGCACACCGCCGCCATCCTGGGATACTTTCTTGCGTTTGGATTAATGGGTCTGTGGCACGGCATTGAGCCCCACTACATCCTGTACGGCCTTTACATGGCGACGCTGCTATCTGCTTTCCACATTTTTTCCAGTTGGAAAAAGCGCTGGCGCGAAGGCCCGCTCTGGAATGCGCTCGCGATTTTTATCACCTTCAACGCCGTGTGCTTCGGTTTGCTAATCTTTTCCGGCCACATCGGCGCCCCGCCGAATCCCCACCGAACATCCGAAAAGGTGTCGACGAACGTCCTCTAAGTCCTTACCTACCGCTAACCAACGCTTGCGGCACAGGCTGACTGGTTTCAATCTGCGCGCTCACTTTTTGGATTTGTGACGCCTGTTCTTTTAGACTTGCAGTGAGGGCTCGAATTTGCGTCTGCTGCTGCGCGACCGTGACTTCCAATTTCTCCAGTTTGCGGTGCTCCTTGAGAAACTCATTGAGCAACATCGCGTTGATCGCCTCGTACCGGACGCTTTCTGGCTTCCCTTCCGCATCGCATGTCACCAGGTCGGGATTCACTTTTTCCACTTCCTCCGCCACAAGGCCAAACTGTTTCGTGCCATTGGCGTCAATCTGCTTTTTATAACGAAAGGTGACCGGTTTAAGCGCCAGGATGCTCTCACTGGCCTTTTCCATCGGCTTGATCTCCTCCTTGAAGCGTCGCGAGGAGGCCAGTGTGCCGATCTTGTTGCCTGAAGTAACGTAAACGGCTCGGCCACTTGCCATAGAAGAGTAAACGTTGCGGATGCGAGTGGTGTTGCTCTCCCCGGCAACACCG
>JBKPBJ010000131.1:0-13175 GCA_046726875.1 Verrucomicrobiota bacterium | reverse complement strand
CATAGGCTTGGGCGAGAAAGATCAGGCCATCACATGCCTGGAACAAGATTACGGGACCCACGCCGACTATATGACTTCGCTAAAATCAAGTCCGGAATACGATTCCTTGCGCTCGGATTCGCGATTTGTTGATCTGATGCGTCGGGTGCATCTCGCGCCGTAATTGGAGCCATTTTTGCCTGCTGCGACCGCGATAAGCGTTAGTAATCGGAGAGGCGCGAGAGGAACCAACGCGTAGTTCATGCGAGCCTACCGTTCTGGGTTCACGGGGAAATGAATGTTCTTGAGATGTTCCGGTACGCGCTTGGTTTGTTCCATTTCGATCTGCTCACTTGCGGCATTTAGCGCCTCGTAGGCTTCGCGGCTTTTAGGCGCACGACACATGTAAGCGGTGGCGTGCGCGAGCGGAATTCGCGCTTCGGGCATGCCCACAAATTCCACGGCGTGTTGGGTGGCGATCGCCAACTGCAACGCTTCCGGGTCAGCAAGACCAACGTCTTCGCTTGCGAAAATCACAATGCGCCGCGCGATGAAACGGAAGTCTTCCCCGGCGTGCAGCATTTTCGCGAGCCAATACATCGCGCCTTTTTCATCCGAAGCGCGCATGCTTTTGATGAACGCGCTGATCGTGTCGTAGTGGGCGTCGCCTACGCGGTCGTAAACGACGGCTTTCTGCTGGATGCTTTCCTCTGCAACTACGAGGGTAAAGTGAATCACTGATTCGTTGTAGCCGGGGGCGTTGACCCCGGCGGCCGCAGAATATTTTTCGCGCTTCCGGTGCCCGACCTCAACGCGGTCGGCTACAGCAGGCGTGGTTAGCACGCCGATTTCCAGCGCATTTAGACATTTGCGCGCATCGCCGTCGCTGAGTTTCGCCAGATGGCGCCGCGCGTCCCTGTCCATCTTCACCTTGTAATTTCCAAGGCCGCGCTCTTTGTCGGCTAACGCGCGATCGATCAATTGCTCCAATTGCTCGACGCTGAGCGGTTCGAGTCGAAAAACCTGCGAGCGCGATACCAACGCACTGTTCACATAAAAAAATGGATTGTAAGTCGTCGCGCCGATCAGCCGTAGATTTCCAGCTTCGACATCGGGCAGAAGAATGTCCTGTTGCGCCTTATTGAAATGATGAATCTCATCGACGAACAGGATGGTCTTTTTCCCAGATGTACGTAGACGGTTCGTAGCCGCGGCAAGGACACGGCGCATCTCAGCGACGTTGCTTTCAACCCCGCTAATCCGAATAAATTTGGCGTGCGTCATCTCCGCAATGACGCGCGCCAGTGTGGTCTTCCCGCTGCCCGGCGGCCCGTAGAAGATCACGGAAGGCAGGCGATCCGCTTCAATGGCGCGGCGCAAAAGTTTGCCCGGCGCGAGAATATGTTCCTGGCCGACAAATTCCTCGAGCGAGCGCGGCCGCATCCGGGTGGCTAGCGGCGCAGCACTGTCTGTGGCTCGGGTCTCCTGCTCTTCTTCGAATAGGTCCTGCACGCGAGAAATTACGGCGCGGTCCTAACGCAAGCAATCGTGCGCAGTGGGCCAAGGAGGGGCGATCTCCAGATCGCCCAAGCGGCGAACTAGAGACCGCCGCTCCTTGCAAAAAACACAGATCTTAACGTCCAACGCCCAACGCTCAACGTCCAACGTTCAACGCAGATATATTGCGGCTTGCGCTCGCCACGGTTGGTAAGCAAAAACTCCAAATGAGATGAAGCTGCTCAGTGCGCCGCGACAGCCATTCGTCGGTCTGGCAGCAATGGCAGTGACGGGAATTGTCCTCGCCGAGATTTTCCCGGTGCGACCTGCCGCGCTCGTTCCAGCAGCGATCATTCTCGCGCTCTGCATTTTCGTTATGCTTTGCTGGCCAAAATTGGCTGCGACATATTTCATCGTGGCGGCTGGTTTTTTGCTGCTGCACAATTTCGCGAGCACCAACACCGAAGGGCAACAGCTCGCGCAGCAACTCGGCGATCGGCCGCGGGTCGTCACCGCAGTCGGATGCGTAATCAGTGAGCCGAAGACTGCGCCGAGCGGATTCGCAACGTTCCTGCTCAAGCTCGGATCCATTGAATTCGAAGGTAAAAACGAATCGACGCGCGCAGTCTGGCAGGTGCGTTGGAAAGGGGCGCCGGAGTTTGGTGATGAATTGAAACTTTTTGGAACGGCCGAACCAATCGGACCGCCGCGGAATCCCGGTGAATTCGACATGCGCGCTTATCTTGCGCGGCATGATGTTCTCCGAATGCTTTTTGTGCGTTATCCGGAGGACGGCACGCTGATTCGCCACGGTGGCGGTAACCCAATCCTGCGGGCTGCACAAAAGTCGCGCACGTGGATGCAAAATGCGCTGTGCCTTGGCTTGGAGAATTCGCCCGAGGTACAAACTTTTCTTAGCGGGATCGTCCTCGGATTGAGACATCAAGCGCCCGAGGACATCGAAGAACCATTCCAGCAGACAGGCACGCTGCACCTGTTCGCAGTGGCTGGCCTGCACGTAGGCATTGTGGCAACGCTGCTTTGGATGGTGGCAACGATCGCGCGGCTCTCGCGCAAAACAGCGGCCGCGATCATTATCCCACTACTTTTCTTCTACGCTGCGGTGACTGGGTTCCACGTCTCGAGTTTGCGCGCGGCGACAATGGCTTCGATTCTCGTTGGCGGTTTGTTTTTCGAGCGAAAGGTCTCGCTCGGGAACAGCCTCGCTGCCGCGGCTTTTGTCATTCTTTGCTGGAACACAAGCGAACTGTTTTCCACCGGCTTCCAGCTTTCCTTCGCGGTGGTCGGCACAATTGTGCTGTTCGCCGATCCGTTCTTCAGGGTTTTGCAGCGCCGTGCGGCTCCGGATCCTTTTCTGCCGCAAAGCCTGGTGCGCGGTCCTCGCCGCTGGATGCATTCCAGCTACGAATGGCTTTGCGGTGGAGCATCCGTCTCGCTAGCGGCGTGGATTGGTTCGTTGCCGCTCATTCTTTGGTACTTCCATCTGGTCACACCCATTTCTTTGCTGGCAAACCTCGTCGTTGTTCCGATCGCATTCTTTGTACTGGCCGTTGCGCTTCTGTCGTTGATGACGACGCCGCTCCTCCCGTGGGTCGCTCTTATTTTCAATAATGCGAACTGGTCGCTGGCCACGCTGGTCATCGGCATCGTTCATCTGTTCGCGCAAATTCCCGGCGGACACTTTTATGTTGGCGAACCTGACTGGGGCGAGCGGATCTCTGCAAAGATGACAGTGCTCGACTTGGGCGCAGGCGCGGCCGTTCACATCAGGGCGAATGGCCACGACTGGTTAATCGATTGCGGGAATGAACGCAGTTACGAGCGCGTCGTGCGCGAGTATCTGCACTGGGCCGGCGTGAATCGACTCACGGGGCTGGTTCTCACCCATGGCGATTCGCAGCACATCGGTAGTATTACGCAATTGTTGACCGATTTCCCACGGGTTCGCGTAATCGATAATCCTGCGCCGGATCGTTCGCTCATTCATCGACGCGTGTCGCGAATAGTGTCAGGACTGGAGGGACGCGGACGCAAACCTGCTGAGTTGGTCGCCGGTGATAATTTTCGTTTGTCCCGCGACGCTATTGCACATGTTTTGTTTCCGCCGCGCGGCTTCGTAGGAGCGACTGCGGACGATCAAGCGTTGGTTATCCGATTATTAATCCCGCCGGAGACGTTCGTGTTGTTCATGTCGGACAACGGCGCAGAAACCGAGCGCGCGTTGTTGAGCAATGGTTCGGACCTTCAGAGTGACATCCTCGTAAAGGGGCAACATTACTCCGGAATTTCCGGCACGGCTCCGTTTCTCGATGCGGTTCGCCCGCGCTTGATCATCGCCACGTCAACGCAATTTCCGGAACGCGAACGAGTCAGCGATGAATGGGCTGACCAGGTTCGCGCCCGCGGCATCAAACTGTTTCGCCAGGACGAAACCGGCGCGGTGGAGTTGAAATTCCGCCGAAACGAATGGAGCGCGCGAGCTTATCTGACCGGCGAAGTCTTTCGAAGCGTCAGCCGATAAATCGGCGCGCCGTGCTCGCGAAATTTTCTTTCGAACTTCGTTAACGGAAGAACGGCGTCGTCCCGCGGCAGGGCGACAACTTCGAATTCTCCATGAGCGCGGCTGAGCCGATCGATTTGATGAAAATAATTGAGTTGATCGGTCGCGATCTGCAAAAAGCCGTTTTGCTCCAGCGCAGCGACTATTGCGTCCAAAAAGTCGCGTGTGAAAATCCGTCGGAACTGATGCCGCCGCTTCGGCCACGGATCGGGAAAGAAGAGGTAAAATGTTTCAACGGAATTTTCCGGCAACAGATCGCGCACCGCGATTAACGTGTCCGCGCGCAGCACACGCACGTTTTCGATCTTCTCCGCCTTGCCTCGAACTTTCTCTACCCGCTTTGTTAACCGCTCGATCCCGAGGAAATTTTTTTGGGGGAGCTGTTGCGCCAGTTCGCAGAGAAAAGACCCATCGCCGCACCCAAGATCGACATGCAGCGGCGCGCCCCGCCCAAAAAGTTCCGCAACATCCAGGCGCGCGACCTGCAATTCCGGGACCAGTTCAATCACAGGCAAAGGTCGCGGTCTCATCGAATGCTTCAACCGGCAGTATGCGTACCATTCGGGAATCGTAAGTTCGTCCGGCCAAATCTTCTGCGGTCTCTCCCCTTGCTCAAGGGGAGAGGATAAAGGTGAGGGGTTCAACGTAAGAGCGTCGGCTTTCAAACAATCCCTCACCCCTCGCCCTCTCCCTTGAAGGGCGAGGCGACCCGAACGGTCAACTGACGATCAGGCAACACTGCGATGCTAATACATGCGCGGCTTGTAGGTGAAACATCTTGAACAGCGTCGCGTCCGGAGCGACATGAAAGAGACAGTATGAAACAAATTGTTCTTCTCGCTTTTGGTTGCGTGGCGCTTGCGGCTGCGAGTTATGGGCAAAGCCCCGCCCCAGCCACGACGAGCACCGCGGTTTTCGCCGGCGGGTGTTTTTGGTGCATCCAGCCCGCATTCGACAAGGCGCAAGGCGTTATCAAAACCGTCGTTGGCTATTGCGGTGGAATCGAACCGAACCCGACTTACAAGCTGGTGACGTCGGAAAAAACAAAGTATCGCGAATCCATCGAAATCACTTACGACCCAGCGAAAATTTCATACGAGCAGCTTCTCGACATTTATTGGCGCCAAATCGATCCCACCCAGGCCGATGGCCAGTTCACCGATATCGGATCGAGTTATCGCGCCGCGATCTTTTATGGCAACCCCGATGAAAAGAAAATTGCCGAGGCTTCAAAAGAAAAACTGACGCGCTCCGGAAAATTCAAGAAGCCGATTGTGACCGAAATTCTGCCTGCGATGAAATTTTGGCCCGCCGAAGATTACCACCAGAAATATTACCGGCAGAACCCGGAGCATTTCGAAGCTTTCGAAGAAGGATCCGGCCGCGTGTCATTTAAGAAAGACAAGTGGGGCGGCGAACAATAGCCGGAGGTTTGGTTATTTCGAGACCAGAGCTCACCTCATACCCGCCGCTGTCATGTTGAGCGAAGCGAAACATCTCTGTCTATTTCCGTTTGTGGATCGATCCAGATTTGGTCCGAGATTCTTCGCTTCGCTCAGAATGACACTACGAGATGGCTCTTAGATATTTTAAAGCATGATTGGAACACTGGATTCGAAAGTTCCCCCGGGGCCGCTGGATCAAAAGTGGGGAAATTATCGAGACCACTCGCGATTGGTTAGCCCGAATAACCGGCGAAAATTTGAAATCATAGTCGTCGGCAGCGGGCTCGCGGGCGGATCGGCCGCGGCGACTCTCGGTGAACTCGGATATCGGGTGAAATGTTTTTGTTTTCAGGATTCATCGAGGCGCGCGCATTCCATTGCAGCGCAGGGCGGGATTAATGCGGCGAAAAATTACCAGAACGACGGCGACAGCGTTTACCGCTTGTTCTACGACACGATCAAGGGCGGTGATTTTCGTTCTCGTGAAGCAAACGTTTATCGGCTGGCGGAAATCGCCAACAACATCATCGATCAATGCGTCGCGCAGGGCGTGCCATTCGCGCGCGAATACAGCGGCTATCTCGCTAATCGCTCCTTCGGCGGCGCACAGGTTTCGCGGACTTTTTATGCGCGCGGACAGACCGGCCAGCAGCTCTTGTTAGGCTGTTACCAGGCACTGTGCCGCCAGGTCGCTACCGACTCGGTGCGGATGTTTCCATACACGGAGATGCTCGACCTGGTGATCGTCAACGGCCAGGCCAAGGGAATTATCGCTCGGAATTTGCGCTCGGGAAAAATGGAGAGGCACGCAGCAGATGCCGTCGTGCTCGCCAGCGGCGGCTACGGAAACGTGTTCTATCTCTCGACCAACGCGCGTGGCAGCAACGTCACAGCGACATATCGCGCTTACAAAAGAGGCGCGCTCTTCGCCAATCCATCCTTCACCCAGATTCATCCCACCTGCATCCCTGTGAGCGGCGATTATCAGTCGAAACTCACGCTAATGTCGGAGTCGCTGCGCAACGATGGGCGCGTCTGGGTTCCGAAAGCCAACGAAGATCGGTTCAAGCCACCGAGCGAAATTCCTGAGTCCGAGCGCGATTATTACCTCGAACGAAAATATCCCAGCTACGGCAATCTTGCGCCGCGCGACATTTCATCGCGCGCCGCGAAGGAAGTTTGCGACGAAGGTCGCGGTGTCGGCCCGGGCGGCCGCGGCGTTTATCTCGACTTTGCCGATGCAATCAAGCGGCTCGGCGTAGAGACGATTCGCGAGCGCTACGGAAACTTGTTCGACGTGTATAAAAAGATTACCGGCGAGGACGCCTACAAAGCGCCGATGCGAATTTATCCAGCAGTGCATTACACAATGGGCGGTTTGTGGGTGGATTACGAATTGATGAGCAATGTGCCCGGCCTGTTCGTGATCGGCGAAGCCAATTTCTCCGATCATGGCGCCAACCGGCTCGGGGCCAGCGCACTGATGCAAGGCCTCGCGGACGGTTATTTTGTTTTGCCCAACACGGCGCCGAATTATCTCGCCAGTCAGATGGGAAAACGGCCGTCGCCCGAATCCCCCGAGTTTGAACAGGCCGAGCAGAGCGTCCGCGCACGGATCGAGAAATTGTTGAATGTCAACGGCACGCGCTCGGCCGATTCGTTCCATCGTGAGCTCGGTCTTCTTCTTTGGGATAAGGTCGGAATGTCGCGTAACGAACAAGGATTACGCGAAGCGCTGCGAAAGATCCCCGAGCTGCGCGCAGAATTCTGGCGCGACGTGCGCGTGCCGGGAGACGAAGAGGATTACAACCAATCGCTCGAACGCGCCGGACGCGTAGCGGATTTCCTCGAGTTTGCCGAGCTTATGTGCATTGACGCGCTGGAGCGCGACGAATCTGCTGGAGCACATTTCCGCGAGGAACATCAAACGCCCGATGGCGAAGCGCTCCGCGACGACGAGAACCACGCCGTGGTTTTTGCGTGGGAATTTCAAGGCGACGGTCAGCCTCCGAAACTGCATCGCGAACAGTTGCATTTCGAAACGGTGCATCTGGCGCAGCGAAGCTATAAGTAGTTTTTAGTTGGGAGTTGATAGTCGATAGTTTTCCGATGCGGCCATGTTTACATTCGAGAGATTAGACGTTTGGCAGAAAGCGATTGGCTTCGCCAACATGGTTTACAATCACACGCGGCATTTTCCACCTGACGAACGATTCGGCCTTACGAATCAAATGCGGCGGGCTGCTGTATCGATATCGTCAAACATCGCGGAGGGAACTTCGCGCATGTCGCAAACCGATTTCGCGCGATTGATCGAAATTGCGACCGGATCGGTTTTTGAGGTCGTGTCCCAATCATTCATCGCTCGACGGCAAGGATTCCTCACGGAAGAAGCTTTTGCCGAGCTGTACTCGGCGGCCGATGAAATCGGCCGCATGTTAAGCGGGCTCCGAAAATCGTTGGGTCTCGCCTAAAGGACGCGCACGTTCATCTGTGAAACTATCAACTATCAACTCTCAACTATGAACTTCCGGTTGAGAATCTGGCGGCAGCGCAACGCAAAGTCCCGAGGCAAACTCGTCGATTACGACGTGCGCGACATCTCGCCTGACACATCGTTTCTCGAGATGCTCGATATCTTGAACGAAAATCTGCTCCGGGCCGGCGAGGAACCCGTCGCGTTTGACTCTGATTGTCGCGAAGGGATTTGCGGCACCTGCTCGCTTACCGTAAACGGCGAAGCTCATGGGCCCGATCATCCGGGAGCAGTGTGCGAACTGTACATGCGAAAATTTCGCGACGGCGAGACCATCACAATCGAGCCGTTTCGCGTTGGCTCGTTTCCGATCGTCAAAGATCTCGTGGTCGATCGCAGTGCGCTCGACCGCATCGTCCAAGCCGGCGGATTCATCTCGGCACGCGCAGGCTCCGCGCCGGAAGCGAATTCAATTCTCGTTCCCAAACACAACGCAGACCTGGCAATGGAAGCGGCGGCGTGCATCGGCTGCGGCGCGTGCGCGGCGGCGTGCCCGAACGGATCCGCGATGCTTTTTGCGGCTGCAAAAGTTTCGCATTTATCGTCTTTGCCGCAGGGAGGACCGGAACGCGAGCGTCGCGTTTTGAAAATGGTGCGCGCGATGGACGCAGAGAAATTCGGCAACTGCACGAATACTTACGAATGCGAAGCGGTGTGTCCCGCCAAGATCAGCGCCAGTTTCATCGCTAGGCTCAACCGCGAATACGCGCGCGCACAATTCCGCGAACGACTCGGCGAATAGCTTCGCGCGTGTTCGCATCTTGGGAGCGCACGCGTCTCGCGTGCTGGTTTCGGCGTCGCGCCGAAACAGGCTTTATTTTGAGTTCCGCCACACGAGGAACTAGGAAGCTAAAAGTAAGAGTTCGCGATCGCGGGACGCGCTCGCCAGCACGCAAGCCGCGTGCGCTCCCTAGAACCCGCTATCGGGTTTTGCACACGCTGGTCCAAAGCGCCGGATCGAGTTCAGCTTTCGCGCGGTTGGCCAGAGGGTCTGCATCTGCATTCTCTCGCAGCACGGCGAAGACGGTGGAACCCGAGCCAGACATCAGCGCGGCACCGACTTCAGGTTGCTTGAGTGACCACATTTTCAGTTGCGCCAGAAAAGCGAATTTTTCGAAAACAGGGCGCTCGAGATCGTTCACGAACGTTTGGCCGTCGAATTCTTGAGAAGCGTACGAGACGCCTGGGATTTCGCGCGAGTCTCGCCAGCGCGCATACGCCCATGGCGTGGAAACGCTGAACTCAGGTTTCAGCAACAAGAGCGGTAACGGTTCGCGCAATCTGGTCGGACTCACCAGCTCACCGCGCCCTTTGCAGACCGCGGCGGATTGAAAAATGAAAAATGGAACGTCCGATCCGATCATCTCCGCCATTTTCGCCAGCGCTTCACGAGGTAAATTCGTCTCGAACAGTTCATTGAGCGCCAGCAGAGTGGAAGCAGCGTCGCTGCTTCCTCCGCCCAAACCGGCGCCGTATGGAATTTTCTTTTTTAGTTCGATTGAAACACTGGAATGGAGCTTCATTCTGTCGAAAAACACCTTCGCTGCGCGCACCACGAGATTGTCTTCGCCTTTCGGCACTGATGCGTCATCGCACCGAAACGCGATTCCTCTTTTCATGCTGCGCCGTTCAATTTTGATCTCGTCGCAAAGCGAGATCGGCGCGATGAGCGTCTCTATTTCATGGAAACCGTCTTTACGCCGACCGAGAATTTTCAGCGAAAGATTGATCTTCGCGGGTGCGAGGGCTTGCATTACGTGCAATTTGCTCTGTCATTCCGAGCGAAGTCGAGGAATCTCTTGCTCCTGGTCCCGGTCAACATGACAAATCATTGTCTGCCATGACAACCGTTGCTGACAAAATCATCGTGGCGCTGGACGTCGCGACAAAAAAGAAAGCGCTCGAGCTTGCTGGGCAGCTCCGGGGCGAAATCTCTTTCTTCAAAATCGGGCTCCAACTTTACACGGCCGAAGGCCCGGAAATTGTGCGCGCGGTTTTGGCCACGGGCGCGAAGGTTTGGCTCGACCTGAAGCTCTACGATATCCCCAACACTGTCGCGCGAGCCGTTGAGTCCGCGAGCACACTCGGGGTGCAGATGCTCACGATTCATTTGAGCGGCGGCAGCGAAATGATTCGCGCCGCGACTGCCGCTCGCGCCAAGGACATGCTCCTCTTGGGAGTAACTGTTTTAACAAGCGCTACGGAACAAACGCTGCGCGAAATTGGAATCACCGACACTGTCGATGACCAAGTGCTCCGTCTGGCCAAGTTAGGGGTAGAAGCAGGAATCGATGGAGTTGTCGCCAGTGCGCATGAACTCAAACCGCTTCGCCGCGAGTTCGGCGATAGAATCAAAATCGCCGTGCAGGGAATTCGACCAAGCTGGGCAGAACCGGGCGATCAGAAACGGTTCATCACTCCGCGCAAAGCAATTAAAGCGGGCGCGGACTACATTGGCATCGGGCGGCCAATCACTGCGCATTCACGGCCGAGCGAAGCCGTGGAACGAATTTTAAAGGAACTATCGGAGTGCTCGTGAGATGGCGATGTAGATGCAATGAAAGCGATGCGAAGACGCATCGCACTCCAAAAGCACTTGGTGCGAAATCTACCAGAGACGTGTGTTTAGTTTCGCGAAGCTTTGGAGTGCGTCGCGCGTCCTCGCGCCGCTTTCGCGTACCGTTCCGATAATGGGTCAAATCTGTTGGCTAAGCCGACATACATGTTCACAGCGCTCGATATTTGCTATGACACGATCTCGCGCTCGGCGGCGATGAACATGGCCATCGATGAAGCGCTGCTGGAAACGGCAACGGCTGCATCCATTCGCTTCTATCGCTGGCGCTCCCCTGCCCTGTCGTTCGGATATTTTGGGAAGTTTACCGATGCGGCGATTTACGCGGCTGAGCGTGATTTAATCAGGCGTTGGACCGGCGGCGGAATCGTTTTTCACGGAGACGATCTCACCTACTCGATTGTAATTCCAGCAAGCGACCCTGCCTTCGAATCATCGATTGTGATCTATGAACGAATTCATCGCGCTTTGTGCGCAGCGTTGAACGGCATCGGTGGCCACGCGGTTGTAGCCGGGGGCGTTGACCCCGGCGGCTTTGTTGTTGGGATGCGAGCCGCCGTCAGCGCCAGCGGCAATAATTGTTTCGCGAATCCGGTTCGCGCCGACGTGATGATGGATGGTCGCAAGATCGCGGGGGCGGCGCAACGCCGTACTAGTCGCGGCTTGTTGCAGCAAGGCAGCATCCAAGGTATCCCCATGAAGACTGACCTCGCCCAAAAATTTGCGCAGGCTCTGTCGGCTCATTGCAGTGAGTTCGAGCTCAAGCCACAAATTTTCCAGCGGGCGCGAGAATTAGCGCAGCAAAAATACGGGACTGAATCCTGGCTGCGTAAGCGCTGAAAACTGCAGGGCGTCTGTGTCAGACGGAGCCGGCGGGAGCGACATAGACGGGAAGGTCAATGGACCGAGTGAGCGGGAGCGAACGAGTCAAACGCCCTACAACATTTGTGCAGGATTGACGTTATGTTGCTTTGACAACCTCCAACCCGCCCCACTATCCTCGCCTCGTGGAACTCTTCGCCCGCACGGACCGGAGCACGAGTCGCCGCGCAGTTGCGAAGGCGAGCAGCCCTCCCGCGCTTCGTTTGGCTGAAGTTGCAAAACTAGTTAAGCCGTACCTTGAGCAAGTCGAGACGCGCATTGCTCAGCAGGCCTCGGCATTCGATCCCGCAATCGAAGGTTACGTCGTCTACGCTGTAGGCAGCCGAGGCAAGCGCCTTCGGCCGCTGCTGGCTCTGCTCGCCGGGGGCGCGACGGGCAGGATCGATTCCGGACATGTCGATCTCGCCGTGATCGTTGAGCTCATTCACGTCGCCACGCTGGTGCACGACGACGTGATGGACGAAGCAGAACAGCGGCGGGCGCAGCCCACGGCGAACGCGCGCTGGGGAAATTCGCTGAGCGTTCTACTCGGCGACTGTCTTTTTGCGCACGCGCTGACGTTATCGACAAATTTCGAAAACTCCGATATCGGTCGCGCGATCGCGCGCACGGCTGCGACGGTTTGCTCGGGCGAAATGATTCAAACGCAGCGCAGGTTCGATCTTAACCTGACAGTTGAAGATTATTTGCAGATCGTGCAGATGAAAACCGGATCACTTTTCTCGGCCGCGGCGGAACTGGCCGCCGTTATCAGCGAAGCCGACGCGAACGTGATCGGAACATTCAAGAACTTTGGATTCCAAATCGGGACGGCCTATCAGATTTATGATGATTGTGTCGATCTGGCCGGTACCGAGAGTGTGACCGGCAAAACGCTCGGGACGGACCTGCGCAAAGGCAAATTTACATTGCCGGTTTTGATTTTCCTCCGTTCCGCTTCGGAGTTTGAACGCGAACGTTGTTGCCAGCTTGTGCTGGACGAAAAAATCGAAGACATGATTGAGCTCCTCAAGAATGGCGCGAACAACGGCGCGTTAAACGAGTCAATCGCAGCCGGCAGCGATCTGATTCGCAACGCCCAATGTGCATTTGATGGTATCGCGCCGAATCGGTACACCGACGCATTGTTCTCGCTCGGCGACGCGTTGTGCGACATGTTCGATCAACTTCGCGTCTGATGAAGCGTGGGAGGGACTTTGATGTCCCGTGATTCTCAACCGGCTTCCATCGCGGCGCTAAGGCCGGTCCCGCTTTGATATGCCGCAGCTTAAAATCCGCGAAATGCCGCAGGACGAGCGGCCTCGGGAGAAGTTGCTCGCACGAGGCGCGGATGCTCTCAGCAACGCGGAACTGATCGCGATATTGCTGCGCACCGGCCGGCGCGGCATGAACGTGGTAGAAGTCGCTCGTGAGTTGCTGGGCAAATACAAATCGTTTGCGGAGCTGAGCCGTTGCTCCGTCAAGGAGCTGAGCGAAATCAAAGGGATCGGTCCGGCGAAGGCATTGGAACTGGTGGCGGCATTCAATTTGGGAAAACGGTTCACGCAGGAACCATTGTCCCAGCAAAAACTCGATTCACCGGAATTGATCTACAAACTGCTGGGAGACGAAATGCGGATGCTGCGGACCGAATCACTGCGCGTTGTCCTGCTCGACACGCGTTACCGTTTGATGCGAGTC
>JBKPBJ010000130.1:0-2247 GCA_046726875.1 Verrucomicrobiota bacterium | reverse complement strand
GTGATTGTCCTTTACAAGGACCATGTCGAACAGGCCAGAACGGTGATTAACGCCGCCGCCAGCGACAACCGCCGCCTTTTCAAGTACGCGCAGCCCAGGGGTCGTCTTGCGCGTATCGAGTATTTTGGCCGGATGATTGCCAACCGCGTCAACGAACTGGCGGGTAAGCGTTGCGATGCCGCAAAGGCGTTGAAGAAAATTTAGCGCAACGCGTTCGGCCTTGAGGATCGAACGCGCAAGCCCGCGCACTTCCATTACGATATCGCCGGCAACTACGGCTTCGCCATCCGGGCGAACGATCTGAATAATCGTCGCAGGATCGACCTTCCGAAAAACCTCCGTGGCCGTCCCGGTGCCGGCAACGACCGCTGATTCATGCGCAACGATGCGTCCGCTGGCATGCAGCGATTCGAGAACGAAAAACTCGGTGGTGATGTCCCCCTTGCCAATGTCTTCTTTAAGCGCCGCAGCGATCGGATCGTAATCGTCAGGGTTCATGGAGGAGCAGAGGCCGCACCATACGTATAAAATCCAACGGCGTCTATCGAACACGCCAGCAAAGCGTCGCTGCTGGCCGCAGGATTCTGGCAAAAAAATTGATTCGGGCAGCGCACGCTAAGGAGAAACAACTTCTAGAAGAACTCGTGCAACCGCCCGAATCGCCTTAACCTGTTAGATTGGACAGCCTGGAGCAACGTGCGTTCGAACTTTTTTACGAAAAATTCGTGCCTGGTGAAATTTCTCTGGTGTTGAGAAACTTATACGAGGCGACACACGCGATCCGGGCCTGAAGATTCTCCACGGAGACGCTCGTCGCTTCACAGAAGATTTGCCTGCACGACGGTCGCAACTTGGGCTGCTTCGTCGCGCACCTCCTGAAGAAGCGACTTAAACTCACATTTTTCCAGGGCTGCTATCAGCGCCGGATAATCGGGCTCGATTCGCAACTCATCGATCGGCACAGGCAAATCCATCTCACAATCGAGATCGACCATTTTTCGGTTTAGCAATATCTGCTCGCGAGCATTGACCAGTTTCTCGCGGGTGCGCACGCTTTTCACCTTGTCGATATTGTTCAGTAACGCGTCGAGACCACCGAATTCACGGATCAAAGCGGCGGCGCTCTTACGGCCTATTCCCACCCCGGGGATGTTGTCCACTGAATCGCCGGCCAACGCGAGGACATCACCAATCAGCCCGGGCGGGACGTCCCATTTCGCTGTAACTTGCTCTTCGCCGAGTAATGCAAATGCGTCCTTGGGCGACGTGAGATCTGCTTTCGCGGTTGTATAGACTTTCACGCAAGGTCCCACGAGTTGAAACAAATCTTTGTCGTTGGTCGCGAGTACCACTTCGATTCCGGGCCGTTTGCACGCAGCAATGGCATAACAACCCATCAGGTCGTCGGCCTCGGTATCCGGAAGGGAAATATTTCGGAACCCAAGCAAAGGGGTAAGCTTCTGGATAAACTCGAGCTGCGGGACCATCGGTCTGGGCATTTCTTTGCGCGTTTCTTTGTAAGCAGGTTGTAGCTCTACTCGCTTCTGCGGCAGGCCTTCATCCCAGACGACCGCGCCCAGTTCCGCTTGCAGATGTTTCACCATTAACCGCAGCGTTTTCGTAAAACCGAAAATGGCGTTGGTCGGTTCGCCTCGGGAATTCGAGAGATTCGGGATGGCGAAAAACGAGCGGTAAACGTAGTAATGACCGTCGACAAGCAGCAGTTTCATTGCAGGCTAATACTGGATTCTGAATGCATGATGCTGGATGATCAAGGGGTGACCGAAGAATGGATCGTGCGTGTGCAGGGCAGGGAATACGGCCCGGTCAACATTGAGACTCTCCGCGAGTGGAAAACGGAGGGGCGCTTGCTCCCGGTCAATGAGGCGCGGCGAGCCAACGTCGATCTTTGGACAACAGCAGCGGAAATTCCCGGGCTGTTTGATATTGGGGCGCTCGTGTCAAGCGCCGGGCGGTTGGCACAACCGCCGCTACAACTCTCCCGCCACACCTTTGCTGAAATTCTAGCGGAGACATTGCAGATTTATCGAAAAGGTTTTTTTCAATTCCTCGGTCTCACACTGCTGGTGTTATTGCCATCAATATGTAGTCAGTTAACAACTGCCTTTGTCCAACCGCCGCAGGGCTCGACCGTCGATATGCTGTCACTTCTCGCCGCGGGGTTTGCCTTTCTCACATTCATTCTCTCGATCGTGATGTGGCCGGTCTACATCGCCGGAATGCAAA
>JBKPBJ010000129.1:0-3628 GCA_046726875.1 Verrucomicrobiota bacterium | reverse complement strand
GAAAAGGGCCGAATGATGCCTGAAGGACTCGAATACGTTTCGAGCTGGATTGACGTTGATCTAAGAATCTGCTGGCAACTTATGCGGGCCGAAGACGAGTCGCTCTTCCAGACTTGGATCGACAATTGGAAAGATTTGGCGGACTTCGAAATCGTCCAAGTTCGCACGTCGGCCGAAGTCCGAGAAATGATGGAAGCGACCTGATGGGGAGCGCGCGTTTCCAGCGTGCTCTGCGCGGCATCTTGCCGCGAAGTCCAGAAGCGTTCGGCAAGATGCCGAACGCTGCACGCAAGATGCGTGTGCTACCTTTCGTGCAGCGCGATGCTGGCGCCGACCCAGGTCTTATCGATGTTGAAATCGACGCCCATCATTTTGCCCTGGCTCATCCGGACGAGATTGTTTACGAGCGTGGGATCGCGATCCTGATCCGGCCACACAAACATCATCCGAATCTCGGCCTTCGATTTGTGACCATCCACCGTTGGAACGAATGCCGCATAATCGACTTTTCTTTGTAGAATCCATTCGTGCGGATTTTGCAAAGCTGCGATCTTTTCGCGCGTCGGCTCCATGTTTACTCCGTGGCCGGCGAATGAATAAAGCGGTTTCAACACATAATCTTCGATGTTTTGATCGGATGTAAATTCATCAACGAAAAATGTTGGTGAAGTGTGTTCGGTTTTGAGAAACGGCAGGGAATGCTTGCTGATCCGGAAATACCAGTTTGGGTGACCGACCCACGTGACATCAAGATCATCCTGAAAACGAAACTGTAAGTTCAGATCGCGCCGTTGACTCAGCTCATCGAAAATGACGCGATCATAAATCCGCTCGATCCGCACTTCGCGGCCGTCGTGATCATAGAATAATTGCCGGCCGCGCTCCTTGATTTTGGTCACGCAAACCGGTCGAATGCCGAGGAACGTTTCGGTAGCGGCAAAATCCATGCGCGTTTTTTGTTTTTCCGGCTCGATGTCGAGCAACACCACACTCTCTATTGGTGAATCTGCAATTATCGTGCGCTGCAGAAGTTCGGCATACGCATCATCTTTGATTCCACCAAATGAGGAAGTCCAATCGCGGGGGATGATTGGGTAGGCTTTGCGGATGCAATCCAAAAGCACTAACTGAAAACCGAACAAGCTGGGGAATGCTTGTAATTCGATCAAGCGCGGAACCAATCGATCTCCTTCGGCGCAAATTGCGAAATCGACCACATGAAAACTTGGGTGCGCTGACTCGTTAGGCACTTCCAGGTCCTTTGGAACCGCCATTGCCGAATGCTTGACAAATTCCGGCGTCCGCGTCGCGGCTATGATTTCATTCGCAGCCCGCGTGACCTCGTCCGTGAAATCGCGGGTTAAGAAAATCGGCGTTTCGGAAATCCGGAAATCCGCCGGCCATTTCTCCGATTCATTTACGCAGCGCACCAGCGCGTCGTATTTCTCGGGCGTAAAAGCATCATTGAAAGCGGCGCGAAGCTTCGGATCCACGTGACGATTCGCCCGTTCCTATTCGCTGTTTGGCTGGTCGATAACGCTGTTGATGTGAAGAGGGCCGAGAACAGCGGTGGCACCGTTGTCGGCGACAACAATTACGCGGTTTCCACGTGGTGTGATAAACGCATGATCAACAGTCGCCACAGAATACTCGTGCCCATCAGACGTCCGAATTAGAAATGGAACGAATGGGACTCGATCGAGGCGTTCACGGACATCAACAATCATACGCGAACTATATCAAAAACTTCCCTTCCCGCATCACCTGCTGGCCGTCGAACCAGATGTCGAAATCGCGGCCGACGCAGTCGATATGCGTTTTGGAAGCCCAGTTTGCTCCCGTGTGCTCGGCGTAGGGATGACCAAACGCGATGTGGACGCCGGGAATTTTTTCGTCCTGTAAAATGTGTCCGATGATGTGCGTGCAGGCGGTGTTAGTGCCGATGGCAAATTCACCGACGCGATCGCTATTTTCGTCAGTGCTCGTGTAAGCGCGAAATTCGTCGCGTAAATCCTTGTTCTCCGAATGCAGCGCTCGAATACGATTATTTTCGACCTCAATCGTAAGTGGATTCGATTGCAGATCGCCAAACCGTTCGCACAAATAATCACCGACCACGCCGTCCACCACAAACACGCCGTTGGTGTTCATCGGTGCAGTGAAGATTTCGCCCCCAGGAAGGTTGCCCCATTTGTCGCGAGTGATGATTCCGCTGGTCTTCAGCCATCTAAGTTTCGGAGAAAGCTCTGCCTCGAATTCCGTTCCATGCGGTGTCTTGCAGGTGATGCGATCGACCCGGCGTGCATGTTCGACCAAACGCTGGCTTAGCTCATCGACTGCGCAAAAATCCGCGCGCATGCCTTCGAGCATAATCTGACGATTGATGTTCACCATGTGCGCGTGTCGGATGTGGTGGTGATTCACCACGGAGGTTAACTCCGTGCGCGCGCCGAGTTCGCCAGGCTGACCTTGCGCGGCAAAAATGGAGACCTGGGATAGCGCCACATCGTCCAAAATGATCTCAGGCATGTAGGGGAGCGGCCGCCGCGCGTGGTGCTCCAGCACAAACAAACTGTAATCCGACCCAACCCGCTCCACTTCCGATTGCAAAGCCGCCGCAATGCCGCGGGTGATCGTGTCCGTGATAATCGTGATTCGCTCCTGCGGTTTTAGTCGCAGACAAGTATCGATCGCGTTGCGCGCGCCGGGGAGCAGTTCCGGATCAATCGGGTGGAGATAAACGCGATCGGGCATACTGAAAGCTCACAGAATTACTCGGAAACCAAACGCAGGCAAACGCTGCTCTGCACGCAAGATTTTGTCTCGCAAAGAATGCTGAACCCGAAAGCCAGTTTGGCCAAGAGATGACCAGTCTTTCACAAGTTATGTGGAGCCAGCGCGATGTCGTCCGCCACGATAGGGCCATGATAACAAGACGATCTTTTCTCAAATGTGGAGTGGCAGCCGGCGCTACTCTGGCCCTTCCATGGACGGTGCAACGGGCATTTGCGATCCCGCCAGCGCGCAGCGGGCTGACGAAATATGTTCAGCCGTTACCTGTGCCCGGCGCCGGAATCGTGGTTGCGACACCCAGCGGGATGAATCAGTACGCCTTCACTCAGAGGCCAATTGCACGACAACTGCATCCCAATCTACCGCCCACGCCCTTCTGGGCGTACGACGACGGGTCGGGGCTTGGCGGTCAGGCGGGCTCATTCGGCATGGCGGTCGTCGCGCAAAGTGGCACGGCACTCGATGTCAGCTACACCAGTAATCTTCCGGAATTTTATCCCGACTGGATTCCAGTAGATACGCGTTTGACTCCGCTTGGAAATCATGTGCGCATGATGACGCATCTTCACGGGGGATTCGTTAATGCTGATAGCGATGGCAACCCCGCAATTACGCCAAACGGGTTCGGCCCTGGCGACACGCAGAGCGTCCACTATTCGAACGAACAACCGGCAACGCTTTTGTGGTTTCACGATCACGGTCTTGGAGCGACGCGACTTAACGTGTTTGCCGGACTGGCCGCTGCCTATATTCTTCGCGACCAGTACGACACCGGGATAGAACCCAACCCGATCGGTATCCCCGGCGGAGCGTACGAAATTCCGCTCGTGATCCA
>JBKPBJ010000128.1:0-2447 GCA_046726875.1 Verrucomicrobiota bacterium | reverse complement strand
TCCCACTAGAGAGGCCGTTCCGGTCCTGAAAGAAATCACCACGATGACGATGGTCAAAACTGACGGGAAGTGGCTAATCACGGCTTTTCAGGACACAGAGAGCGGGGGCTCGACGAAGTAAAAGAGCACAATCTTGTGACTCGCAGTCTTAAGATGACTTCGCCAGAGCGCGATTGCTACTGATCGACGTGCAACGCCATCACCGGATGAATCTCCCATGCAGCGTAACCTTGAAGGTCGGTTCTCCGGTTTGAGAGCACGCGACCAGTAGCATCAATCTCCGACGAACAGCCCCGCGACAAACCGGACGCGCTGAGTTTTTCGGCGATGATCTCCCAGGACCGCATTGGCGCAAAAACGAGCTTGTCAGAACGCATCGACAGTTGCCAACCGAAATATCTTTTCCGTGAACGGCCTGCCTGCTAGAGACGGTGGCTTTATGAAGTGCGCCTTGTCCGCTCTGTTGGCGTTCTTTGTCGTTGCCTCGGCTCTCGGTCAAGCGCCAGCTAAGGTCCGGATCACAACTTGGAATCTGGAATGGTTCCCAAACGGCTCTGCTCGTGAAGCGACGCCAGAAAAACAAGCGCAACGGATACAGGCGGCGGCAGATGTTCTCAAAAAACTAAATCCCGACATTTTGCTGCTTCAAGAGGTGCGCGATTTATGACGCGTGCGCTCGGTTAGGCGAGGCGATTCAACCGGGCGCGTATACTGTGGGCATTTGCTCCGCATTTAAGGGAGGGAAACAACAAGAGGCAATCGTTGCGAAGATTCCAGCGCAAGCGGCCTGGTCGGAATCTTGGAAATCAATGGAAGGAATTGACCCGCCGCGAGGATTCGCTTTTGCGTGGTTTAAGATTGGAAATGCGGATATTGGCGTTTACTCGCTGCATTTGAAAAGCAATCTGGTCACGCACGGCAATACAGAAAAATGAAGCGGCGCAGAATATCCGAAAACGAGAGGTTTCAATTCAACAACTGCTAACCCACATCCACGACGTGATCGGAACGGTGATTCCATCAATTAAAGGTTTGATTGTGGGTGGTGATTTTAACACAAATCACGATCAAGCGATGTTCGCCGCGGAGAAGACGTTGGACCCCCTAACCAATGCTGCATTCCGAAGCGTGTTTGAAGGAATTCCGCTTGAGCAACGGATCACGCATCCTGGCAGTCATGGGTTCCCCGATGCGACGTTCGATTATTTGTTCGGTAAAAATGTGAAGTTTGGAAAGCCAATAATCACGCAGACAAACGTCTCCGACCATCTGCCTGTAACTTGCGACGTGATGATTCAATGAAGTACTCGGGAAATCATTGCCGACAATCTCCATAAAGCCGGATTTAGCCTGGGCTGGGTCTCGGCTATCGACGTTTATGGGCGCACAGTCTGGACAGTTAACGCACATCGCGGCGGAAAGCGTTTCGTGGTGCGTGCGGATGAAAAGCTGACGGCGTTTCTGGAACTCGAATCGGCTATCCGCGCTTGCGGCAAATTTGCTTGACAGGTTAGCGACATTTTTCGAGACTCGACAGTCGCTAAATGGATCTGAATCAGGCGGAGGACATCTCCCCCGCTAGGTTCTTCGCCTCCTCCGGACCCGCGAATCGCAGAATCAACGTAGCGGGGAAAAAGAAGGGAAGAAGCATGAATCCACTGACTCAGTCGAAAAACACAACAATTGTGCGAGTTCTCATCGCAGTGACACTCGCCTGCTTTGCGCTTCCGCCGCAAGCGCGAGCGCAGTGTCCACAAGACTGCTTCGGCAACTACAACACGGCTCTGGGCATTGGTGCGTTGATTAGCTACTCCGGCTTTTACACCACGGCCATCGGTTTCGATGCGCTCTTTCAAAACTTCCAAGGCTCGGACAACACGGCCACTGGCCATAGGGCGCTCTTTTCCAACACAGACGGCAGCTATAACACGGCCACCGGTTCTGCTGCGCTCTATCACAACACGACCGGGAACAATAATAATGCATTTGGTTTTCAAGCGCTCTATAACAACAACGGGCCCTTCAACAATGCCTTCGGCAATGGCGCGCTTGCTGCCAACACGACCGGAGACCGAAACACCGCGATGGGCGACGGCGCGATGGTTGCAAGCATTACCGGGTCTCAGAACACAGCGGTTGGTGTAAGCGCGCTCCGGAACAACACCACCGGCTTTGGCAACAGTGCGATTGGTCAGGACGCCTGCAATCTCAATGGCAGCGCCAGCTACAACACCGGCGTCGGCTGGAAGGCGCTTATCCATAACAGCGCTATCGCCAACACGGCCACTGGCGCTGCGGCGCTCCTTTCAGACACAACCGGCGACTACAACACGGCCAGTGGTGCTCTAGCGCTCCTTTACAACACAACCGGATCTTCCAATGTAGGGATCGGCGTCAATGCCGGTCGTGATCTTACCACCGGCAGTGGCAATGTGTGCATCGGCGTT
>JBKPBJ010000127.1:0-7131 GCA_046726875.1 Verrucomicrobiota bacterium | reverse complement strand
GGTGATAGATGATGTTCTAACAAACGGTCGCCATTTCTATAACCCGTTACACAACAATGCTTTCATTCCGGTGGAGTTTCAGATCACCTACCGCTTTGGGCACAGCATGGTGCGGCCCTCTTATCGCGCGAATCTGCATGGTGATAACGGCCAGCCATTCTTCGGCATGATTTTCGATCCGGCTGGGGAAGGCAGCCCCGACCCGGTGGACTTGCGTGGTGGCGCCAGAGCGCCGAGGCGTTTCATCGGCTGGCAAACGTTCTTCGACTTCGGCGGCGCTTACAGTGCCGATGCGCGTCCGAACAAAAGAATCGACACAATAGTTTCAACACCACTCTTCCACCTTCCGCTGGGGACGATATTCAATGGGATGCCGCCAGACTCGCTGATGCAGCGCAATTTACTAAGGTGTCTGACTTGGCAGCTCCCCTCCGGTCAACGCATTGCGCAAGAGATGGGCATCCCATCGCTTAGTGATGCTGAGTTAGCTGAGCTACAGCCGATTCGTGCCTCGTTTGTCACCGCGACGCCGCTTTTCTATTACATCTTGAAGGAAGCTCAGCTAAGAGAAGACGGACTTCGTTTAGGCCCTCTGGGCGGCCGACTTGTCGCCGAAGTCTTCATCGGGCTTCTCCAGCTGGATCCCGACTCTTACCTCAGCGTCCAACCCGACTGGCTACCAACGCTGCCGACGCATGACGGGACACCACAAAGCTTTCGAATGATCGACTTCCTGACTTTTGCCCGAGTGGACCCCGCCAGTCGCGGGCAGTAGGCACCAGTTAACAAATCAGAGTCACAGAAACAAACAAAGGAAACAAAGAGTGTCCGAGCCTCACTCAAATTAGAGTAGTCGCCGCCTTCGTTGCCTTCTGTAAAAATCCACAATTCTCCGCGTAACGCAGCGTGGAATTTTATGAAGTACCTCACTGAACAGCCCAGAGAGGGCCCCCATCAAGGAGGAAAACAGTCTATGGAAAATCGAAATGCGATAGTCACACTCACAACAACGCTCCTTGCGCTTGGCTTCCTTGCGCTTTGCCCACTTGCCCAAGCGGTAACGCCCGCACCGGACGGCGGATACCCAGGCTTTAACACGGCTGAGGGGCAGAACGCACTTTTCAGCCGCACCACTGGCGTTTGGAATACGGCCCCTTGGGGCGTTTACGCTCTACGGGGACACGGCCGGCAATGGCAACACTCCTGTGGGGATTAACGCTCTACGTCGTAATGTCATCGGTGGGTTTAATACGGCCGTTGGGTTAAACGCGCTCTCTGCCAATGACTCGACCGGACATGGTCTGGGCTCTTACAACTCGGCCGTTGGAAGCTATGCGCTTTTTTCCAACACCGACGGCTGGGGCAACACCGCGTTTGGTTCAAACACGCTGTCCATGAACGCGACAGCTGACCGAAACACGGCCATCGGTTCCGACGCGCTCCGTTTCAATACTGGTAGCGCCAACACGGCCGTCGGTAATGAGGCGCTACTTGACAATACCGAGGGAACTCAGAACACTGCCGCTGGCACACAAGCGCTCGCGGACAACTCCCATGGCAGCTTCGACACGGCTGTTGGTTGTCAAGCACTGTTTGCGAATAATAGTGGCGGCGCTAACACGGCTGTCGGTGTCAACGCGCTCGTGGCGAACCGGACTGCCTTCAACAATACAGCTATCGGTGTCAATGCGCTGATTAATAACACTAGCGGCAACAACAACATCGCCCTTGGCATCAACGCTGGCTCCAGTATTACAAGCGCCAGTGACACCATCTGTATCGGCGCTGCTGGTGTTGACATCACCGATGGCTGCTATATCGGCCACGTGTTTGAAGAGGCACTTGATCCAGACCATCTCACCATGGCGAATCGATGTGAACGGGAAGGTGGGCACTCCAGTGTCGTCACGCCGTTTTAAGGACGACATCAAAGTGATGGACACAGCCAGCGAAGCGATTCTGGCTCTCAAACCGGTGACCTTTCATTACAAGAATGACAAAAAACGCCGGCCACAATTTGGTTTGATCGCCGAGGAAGTAGCCCAAGTGGATTCAAACTTAGTGGCGCGGGACAAGGACGGCGAACCCTATAGCGTGCGCTACGATCAGGTGAACGCGATGTTGCTCAATGAGTTCCTCAAAGAACACAAGAAAGTCGAGACACAGCAAACCAGAATTGAGAGCCAGGAAAAGACCATTGCACGATTAAAAGCAGGGCAAACGAAGAAGCGACGATCGCATCGCTCAAGTCCATCGTCGAGAAGCAGGAGAAAAGCATGGAGGCTCTCGTTGCGCGCATCAGCGAACAAGATTCAAAAATTCAAAAGGTGACCGCCCAAATCGAGATTAACACACCGACGACCAAAATCATGGTGAGTGGACCGTAAGGGGAGAACCTAGCTGAAACAGCCTCACTGAAACAAAGAGTCTGCAGCTCCAACTTGAATGACACTCTAAGCTGCCTTCGTCGCCTTCTGTAAAAATCCAAAATTCTCCGCGTAACGCAGCTTCGGATTTTACGAAGTACATCAGTGAACGGCCAAACCGCTTCTACGTTAATAGGGAAACGGAGAAGGCCGCAACAGCGATCGGAAATAATATTATGAAACATCGACAACTCATGATTCTCTTTGCACTTGGTTTGGTCGCGCTTTCCCCAATTGCGCAAGCAGTGGTGCCTGCGCCGGATGGCGGCTATCCAGGCTTCAACACCGCGGAGGGACAGAACGCCCTCTTTAGCCGCACCACCGGCGTATGGAATACAGCCTTGGGTGCTTTCACGCTCTACAGCGATACAACCGGCAACGGCAACACCGCGGTAGGGATCAATGGTCTGCGCACTAACATCACTGGCGGTTTTAATACGGCTGCCGGACTGAACGCCCTGTTTAAGAATAACGGAGACCCTACCATCGGGCAGGCATCGAACAACTGTGCCTTCGGATCTAACGCCCTATTTAACAATAGTACCGGTTCCAACAATTGCGCCTTTGGCTCGGACGCCCTGTACTTGAACACCACCGGGCTCTACAACACAGGTATTGGTAGGTCGGCACTTTCCTCCAATGTTGCCAGCGACAACACAGCCGTCGGATCTTACGCGCTCAGTTTCAACGGCAACGGTATCCAGAACACTGCCCTGGGGGCATTCACGCTTGTGAACAACTCAAGTGGCAACTTCAACACGGCCATAGGCTATGAAGCACTGCTCTTTAATGACACGGGCAGCACCGACACGGCTGTCGGCGTGGGTGCGCTCCTGCACACCAACGGCAGCAACAACACGGCCGTCGGGTACGGTGCGCTCACCAACAGCACTGGCAGCAACAGCATCGCGTTGGGCGTAAACGCTGGCTCCAACGTCACTACGGCCGGTAACGTGATCTGTATCGGCACCACCGGTCAGAACGTGAGCGACAGCTTCTATGTCGGCAATGTCTTTGAAACGTCTATTGACGCTGATAATCTCCCCGTGCGAATCGATTTTAGGGGAAGGCTGGGCACCCAAACATCGTCGCGGCGCTTCAAGGATGACATCACGCCCATGGACAAAGCCAGCGAAGCGATCCTGGCGCTCAAGCCGGTGACCTTCCACTATAAGGATGATACCAGGTGCAGGCCGGAGTTTGGTTTGATTGCCGAGGAAGTCGCCGAGGTGGATCCCAATCTCGTGGCGCTCGACAAGGAAGGAAAACCCTACACCGTCCGCTACGACCAGGTGAACGCGATGTTGCTCAACGAGTTCCTCAAAGAACACAAGAAAGTCGAGGAGCAAACCGCGACGATCACGCAACTGCAGGCGGAGATCGCAAGCCTTAGCGCCGCGGTGAAAGAGCAGGCCTCGCGACTCCGGAAAGTCAGCGCCCGAATCGAACTGAGCGGATCTGTGTCTCAGCAGATAGCCCTTAAGGCCCGCTGAATCAGCTCCAACGGCCCAAAGAACAAACCATGCAGATGGAGAAGCAGAAATGAATATGAGACCTCAAAAGTTAATTCTTATTCCGACGGTGTTTAGCTTCCTTATGCTTTGTCCAACTACGCAAGCGGTAACTCCCGCCCCCGACGGCGGTTACCCAAGCTATAACACAGCTGAAGGGCAGAACGCCCTCTTTAGCCGCACCACAGGTGTGTGGAATACAGCCTTGGGTGCTTTCACGCTCTACAGCGATACAAGCGGCAACGGCAACACCGCCGTAGGGATCAATGTTTTGCGCAATAACCTCACCGGCCGTTTCAATACAGGCGTGGGGCTGAATGCGCTCTTTTCCAATGACGGAAACTCCGGGCAAGGGGAGGGATCTTTAAACTGTGCCTTTGGCGTTGCTGCGCTCTTTCACAACACCACAGGCCACGACAATTTCGCCTTTGGAGCTAACGCGCTCTCTTCGAACAATAACAGCGATTACGACACAGCGGTTGGTTCAAGCGCATTATTGTCTAACACCGCGGGTTACTCGAACACGGCGGGTCGGGGCTTACACGCTCGTGAACAATACTGGCAGCCTCAATACAGCTGTGGGGGTTAACGCGCTCGGCAGGAACGGCGCCGGCACACAGAATACCGCCACAGGCGCAAGTGTGCTCTTGAGCAACACGACTGGCAATTCCAATACGGCGGTGGGTCATCACGCATTGCTTTCTAATGACACTGGCGGGAATAACACGGCTATCGGTGTCGGCGCGCTAGGCGCAAACACCTCTGGTGGCGTCAACACGGCCCTCGGTTATGGCGCCGGCGCAAACGTCACCACCGGCAGTTTCAATATCTATATCGGCACGAATGTCGGCGGGTGGCTGGCGAGGTCGGGCACACATATATCTCCAATATTTCGTCGACGCAGGAGAATCTTTCCCCTGTTACTGTTGACTTAGCGACCGGCTTGCTTGGTCACGAGTTTTCCTCGCAGCGCTACAAAGAGGACATCAAGCCAATGGACAACGCCAGCGAAGCGCTCTTTGCGCTCAAGCCGGTCACCTACCGATACAAAAAAGAGATCGATAAAAGCCAGGCCCTTGACTACGGCCTTATCGCTGAGGAAGTGGCCAAGGTCGATCCCAACTTAACTGTCCGGGACGGAAAAGGCCAGATCGAAAGCGTTCGATACAATGCCATCAATGCCATGTTGCTGAACGAATTCATTAAGGAACACAAAAGCGTTGAGGCACAACAGAGTAAAATTGACCAGTAGCAGGCGACAATTTCGGAGCTAAAGTCAACGCTCGCGCAACAGGAACAGCAAATTGCAGCTCTAATGGCGGATCTTCAGATGCTCGCCGCCGACATGCAACTGAACAACGCTGAATCGCAGCCAGTCGCCGAGAAGTAGCACAGCCACCTTGGCTGTGGGGCGGGTGGGCATCCTGCCTGCCCGGCGAACGGGCACTCGCTACGGAGCCGCTCGAGCAATCGACCAGGCGAGACGCCCGGTTGCCCCACAGGCAAGATGCCTGTGCTACCTTTCGCGCGCGGCCTTGACGATTTGGGCGAAGCTGCGCGGGTCGAGGCTGGCTCCGCCGACGAGGGCGCCGTCAATGTCGGGCTGGCTCATGAGTTCCCGGGCATTCTCCGGTTTTACGCTGCCGCCGTACTGAATCCGGATACGCTCGGCTGTCGCGTCGTCGGCCATTTCGCGCAAGGTGTGGCGAATGAACGCGTGAGCTTCCTGTGCTTGCTGAGGCGTCGCGTTGCGCCCGGTACCAATCGCCCACACCGGTTCGTACGCGATCACGCTTTCCTGCAATTCCTTCGGCTTCAGACCGGCGAGACTGCCGCGCAATTGGATCGCCAGTATTTTTTCCACGTTACCTTTGTCACGTTGCTCGAGTGTTTCTCCGATGCACACGATCGGCCGCAGCTTTGCCTCGAGCGCCGCGCGCACCTTGCGATTCACCATTTCATCGGTCTCGCCGAACAAAATGCGGCGTTCGCTGTGCCCAAGCACGACGTAGTGCACAAACAGGTCCCGTAAAAGGGAAGCGCTGATCTCGCCGGTATACGGTCCGCTTTTTTCCCAATACATATTTTGGGCGCCCACCTTGATGTTGTGCGCTTTGCCCAATGCCTCGCTTACTTTTGCAATCGCGGTGAACGGCGGAATGATCACCACTTCGACATCAGTTGTTTCGCCAACGTCGCGCAGGAACGAATCCACAAACCGTTCCGACTCGGCCTGCGTCATGTTCATCTTCCAATTGGCGGCAACGATTTTCTTTCTCATGGGTGGCTAAGGGACTTATGGGACGACCAACACTCCATTACTCCGGCACTCCATCACTCCTTATCTGTCAGCGCAGCCACGCCGGGAAGCTCCTTGCCTTCGAGCAATTCCAGCGTCGCGCCGCCGCCGGTGGAAATAAACGTCATTTTCCCTGCGAGCCCGGCCTGTTTGACCGCTGTCACCGAGTCGCCGCCGCCGATAATGGTCGTCGCCCCTGATTGCGCCATGGCTTCCGCGATTGCGATTGTGCCTTCGCCGAATTCGGGAATTTCGAAGACGCCCATCGGTCCGTTCCACAAAATCGTTTCTCCTTTGGCAATTTCCTCCTGATAAAGGGCGATGGTTGCCGCGCCAATATCAACCGCCTGCCATCCGTCCGTAATACCGTGCTGGGGCGAGAGACGGCTGGTGTTGCGCATGTTCGCGCCGGGACGAATTTCATCCGCCTCGACCACATCAATCGGAACGAGAAACGTCACGCCGCGTTGCTTCGCCAGGTCCAAAAGTTCGCGCGCGAGACCGACCTTGTCAGATTCAACGCGGCTCGCGCCGACTGGAATTCCCTCCGCTTTCAAAAACGTGTTAGCCATGGCGCCGCCGATGAGAATGGTGTTCGCCTTTTCCATCAGCGCTTTTAGCACACCGATCTTATCCGACACCTTTGCGCCGCCTAGAATAACAACGAAGGGCTTGGCGGGATTCTGAAGTCCATCGCGCAGATGCTTCAGTTCTTTTTCCATCAAAAGCCCCATGGCCGATTTCTGGATGAATTTTGTTATTCCTGCTGTGGACGCATGCGCCCGGTGCGCGGCGCCGAAAGCATCGTTCACGTAAAAGTCGCCCAACTCGGCAAGCGCCTTGGCGAACTCTGGATCGTTCGCCTCCTCACCCGGTTGAAAACGAACATTCTCCA
>JBKPBJ010000126.1:0-11600 GCA_046726875.1 Verrucomicrobiota bacterium | reverse complement strand
AAGTCGGCCACATAATTCAAAGTGTATCGAAGCGGACCAAAAATAGGAGTCACCGTTAGCAACGCGCCGACGATCATCACGACTAGGGCGGCAGTCCGACTACGTCGCTGAGAAACGGAGTTCATGCGATCTAACGAGAATCCGGCTTGAGTTTGGCTGTTGGGAGGAACCCGATAAAAGCGGAGTCATGGAAACCTGTTTTAGCGGGAACTCCGGCGTGATACGAGTGAAAAGTCACCACTCTTTGAAATCGCCCGTGTGCTCGTTCGTTTCGATCAACCTTTCCGGTCCGTGTTGCGTTTGGATTTGCTTTTACTCCCGCCACCGCCTGTGACGTCTTTTACTGGCTCCAAGTCACGAAGTTTGATATGCCCGGAACGGGCATCGTTGGATTCAGCGAACTCACCGCGAGGACACTTGTCGAAGATGGCGCACAATCCCTTGTGATAGAATCTCAAACGGAGTCCGTAGGTTTTCGCAAATTCCACTATTTTTGCTTCTCGATCTTGCTCTTCTAGCGGCCACAAACGTTGCAATTCCTCCTCGTAAATAGCGCAGTGCTTCCATTCGCTATGCTGCAATTCAGATTCAATTCGCTGCGCAAGCAGTTTCATTCAATTGAGAATGACGGCTCCCGCTAGTCCCCCATGCTGCGTAGTCTTTAAACCCGCCAGAAGTTCTTTGGTTTCAGGAAAATTCTCAAAATTCAGCAATCGGGGCAGAATTTCGATCTAGACAGCGTTGCGGCCGCTCGACTTATGGACTCGGCATACCAAGCGTTGAGAGTTTTCGAAGCAAATTCGAGACATGGCGGTGAATGCGTTAAATCAGATCGGATCGTCGCAGGAGCAACGTTCGATGCGATGAAAATGCAAAGCGTGCCAGTATGTAAAGCATTTCACGAAGGATATTCCGCTGGAAGCAACTGGCAGATGCCCTCGATGCAAACATACCGAGTTCAGACCCATTCCGTGAGGAATTCTCTGATGGCGTAATCAGCTTGATGGCTTACGCGCCACAGACGCTCAAAAGGCGAATTTCTGTTAGAGGAAATCAAAGGGGAGTGGTTATGAGAATAACCAACGCAATCGAGGACCTCCGGCAACAGATTCATGACGACCTCCGGAGACAACATCCCGAATGGGTTCTGCCAAACGGCGAATCCCCAATGTGCGATGCCTACGAGGCACGGTTCATGAATGAACTTTCCGAACTGGGTGTCCGACTCACAGACGACGCCCGACCGAAAGGCAGCGCATCGGAAATTAGATCGACGCCGCGTTTACCTTTGCGCGGGCGGACTTCGTAAACGTGCATCGGTGCGTTCCGATGAAATACTAACTGCATTTCTGGAACCGGAAAGGGCGATACACAAGTTCGCGGTGAGTTTGATTTCATAATGACTGGACAAAGTGAGCGCGGATGAATTGCTGACTGCGTTTTTGGAATTGGAAAGGGCGATTTACGGCTTTGCGGTGGATTTAATTTCGTAACGCCTCACCACTCCTTAAAGTCGCCTGCGTGCTCGTGCGTCTCGATCAACGTTGCCAGCTTCATCATAGACGCGGATCACCGCATCATGTGAGCGGCTGCGTTCGCGACGGCGTTTGGTCCGCCGTACCAGCGCCGACCGAATGGCAGCGCATCGGAAATCAGATCGACGCCGCGTTTGTCACGGCGCGGGCGGACTTCATAAACGTGCATGGTTCTTAGCGGCAACCGTCACAGGCATCGCCCTGAACGCTTCTATGCCCTTACGCGTGATAATCCGAAACCATGAGAATTGCGGCTATTCACGCTTCCACACCTCTATCCGCTGCCACCGCATTCGAAGCGCAAGAAAACGCGCATGCACGAAACTAGCGTCACCTCAGCGTTCTTAGTTTCTACGTCAACTTAGTACCGATCGTAGTAATGATGACGACGGTGGCCGCCGTAGTACCGATTGCGGGAGTACCGATTGCCGTAGTACCGATTTCCGTAGTACCGATGGCCGCCGTAGCCGTAGCCGCCGTAGCCGCCCCTGCCACCGTATCCGTAGCCATAGCCGCCGTATGGGTAGCCATTGCTGTAGCCATACCCGCCGTATCCGTATGGGTAACCTCCATAGCCATAGCCATACCCGTAACCGTAGGGGTAACCATAGCCATAGCCTCCACCCCACCAAGGATACGAGCCCCAACCCCATCCCCACGGAAACCCGAAGCTACCAATAAAGATGAAGTCATTGCCGTTCCAGTTATTCCAGTTATTCCAGTTGCGGCCACGCCAATTACGACCACTCCAGTTTCGGCCGCCCCAGTTGTTCCAATTGCGGCCACTCCAGTTACCGCCGTGCCAATTGCGTCCGCCCCAGTTACCGCCGTGCCATGCGCGCCCGCCGCCGCCGAAATGGCTGCCGCTGAAGCGCGCGCCACCGAAGTGCCCACCGCCGCCACCGTGCGGTGCTGCCATCGCCAGTGATGCGCTCAGCACAACGGCTGCAAAACTGCTTATCGAAAATATGTGTTTTGAGGTCATATGTTTTTCTCGAATATCATTAAACCCGCGATTTCAGGAAAAGTTTTGCCTAAAATGAGCGAAAAGCGAACTGCTTAAAGAGACGAAACTGGTTATTATTCTCCATCAGGCAGCTCCGACGGACTTATGGTTTTGCGCTTTCCTGTTTTTTCGTGCTGATGTGTTCCTGTTTGCTTTTGGCCCTGGGCTCCTTCGGGTTGAGGCTGTCCTGTTTCGGAAAGCGACTCCCGCGCACCACCGTGGCTTTCAGCTTGGTGGGATTCCTCGGGCTGAGATCGCTCGGCTTCGGAGCGCGATCCATTTTCGCCGCGGCCACTCGGCGGAGAACTCTCCTCCCACCTGCCTCTCTCGCTTCGCGTTTTTCGGGCGGGCGGACTCGTCCTTTCTTCGCCGCGAGTGCTTGGCGACGCGGTGGGGTGCATCCTACCTGATGGAGTTGCGCGCGGTGTCGCCGCAGCTGTGCCGCCGGGTGAAGCCGTTTCAGCAGGCGACCCAGTCGCCGCAGATGACGTAGCCCGACCCGGGCTTGCTGTTGCACCTGCTTGGGCTGTCGCGCCTGTTGTTGTGGTTGCACCCGTGGTCGTAGTCGCGCCGGTGGTTGTTGTACCCGTGGAAACACCAACGCCGACTCCGGCACCTGGGCTTACGCCGTAATAACTGTAAACATTTGAGATGTATTCGGGCCGCGAATATTCGTCGATGCGAGCGTAATCAAATACTGGCGCGTTATAGATGCGATCTCGATCGACAGTGACTGTGAGAACGTTCAGATCGCTTGAGGGTGAATAAACAGCCCACGGGACAGCTACCATTTTACCCCCGCCACTGACTCGTGTACCGCCTCCGCCAGTAGTCGAAAGGACAGTGTAAGCAAGGCACCCCGTATTTCGGTCCAGCACAATGTCTTTGACCATGCCGATTTCATCGCCTTGGGTCGATCTAACCGTCTTGCCAATAAACTTGCTGGTCTCAATGTAACTGGTGCTGCTGGAAACGGTGCTCTGGGTTTGTGCCGACATAGAAGCCACGACCAAACCCAAAAAGGCAGTCATGGGTCCTCGTATCAGTAGTGTTTTCATAAGCAATAGGGCTTGTGACGCGAGCCGATGGGTTTGCCCGGTTCGTTTGAATTTTGTTGTGTGTCCATGATGTCTTCTTTTTGAATTAGGTGTTTGGGTCGTTCGCACTTCGCGATTGGGACCTTCTTTGAACAAATCAGCGCGGAAAACAATTTGGCCTGAAATACACAATCGGGCTGGCGGATGCTTGTCTCATCAGGAAAAACCCTATTGGGCACAACACACGTGCCACATCCTACACTTCGGTAACAAACTTCTAGATTATTTATGACAGTGTTAAAACCGAGAAATTTTCCTGCCAACTAGCTTGCTCGTCGGAACGTAGCTAGAGCTACTGCTCGAAGTACTAGTGATCTCGTCTTGGCCCAAGATCGCCGCACCCAAACCTACAACAGCAACCGTGGTTCCACACCAGATTAATGTTTTCATAAGCTCAAAGGTGGCGTTCGGTCACTGACTCGGCACTTACCTTTATCGCTGTAGAGACCGTAATCAGACGTAAGAATTTTGCGGCAACCGGACAAAGTTGTAGGAGGTAAAAAGAAAAACTCCTAGGAACGTCTTACATCGCGCGCCAGGCTCCGAAGCCTAACCATGTGATGAACTTGTAGCGGCAGCCGTTTCGCTCACAGCAAAGCCCCCGGTTGCGTCGTCGCACCGTCCACACCGGGGGAAGAATCCGAAACAACAAGAAACAGAAAACTCAGAATCACTCGATGGTTGCGATCGCTAAAGGGAAAATCACGAAAGGGAGAACGCATGAAATCATCTGTGGAGACAAAAGTGGTAGCTGCGATTACGGCCAGCTTCATAGCTTTGACGGTCGGCGCTATGTCGCAAGAAAACAGCGGAAACGACACGCGCCGCCGTGCCGAGAACAATCGGGTAGATGTCGGTGAGTTAACAAAGGATGGGTCTCTAAGAGACCTCGCAACGGCCGAAACAATCGGGGTCGCGGATCACACCCGGAGAAAATGAGGGTCACCACGAAGACAAACACTTCAAATTTTAAGAAATGTCTCTCCGAATCCGCGGAGTTCTATCAAAACGATCGGTTGCGGTTTCCCCGACGTATTCTTATTAGGAGAATGATGCGGAACGAATGGACTAACATTGAAAACCTTGTTGATCGAACCGAGGCTGCCGTAATCGAAGAGGCGACAGCGATCGCGCAAATCAGGCGTCAGATTGCCTTGGTTAGCACTTGAAAAGCTCGACCTATGTAAGTTCCAAGGAATGGAAAATCATCCGCGACACTAACAGCTCGATATTCTGATTTGATCTGATTTGATCTCACGCGCGTTTTCATGGTAAATCGTGCGTGCGCGTGTTCTCACTATAATCTCACATGATCTGAAAAACGGTCATGGCCGTATATAAAATGGCCGTACAATACTAGAGCGCCTACAAGCCAGCTTTTCCCCCTGCTGAATTTACCGTTTCAATTTCGAGACAATTTCGAGACAAATTTCCTTAGCTGTGAAGTTTTCGCCCCGACCGCGGGCAGGCCGTTAAACGAATCTTCTAGGTAACGAAAATTTCGCGGCGAATGGATCTCAAGTTTGAATGCCCAAGGTGTGGTCAGCATCTAGCCGTTGAGGAAAGAGCAGCGGGAATGACCGTCAATTGCCCTGGCTGCGAGGAAAAGATCGAGATTCCCGGCGGCGCGCCGCCCCCGCTACCATCGCCACCGCCACCACTGCCGCCGCCCGTGTTTTCTTTTGCCACGGAGCGGCCTGGAGCTACATCAACAAGGAAGGCAATGCGTCAAAGTATTCGAGCGACGATCTCAAAAAGGTTAACAGCCGTATTAAGCGTGCTTATAAAAGGTTGACATAGAGATTGGCGACTCTGAAGAAGCGACATGGCTTGGCTAACGCCAGGGCGATCATTCGTGGAGTGTGATCGCCCCGACCTATTCTGCTTGGGATTAACGAATCAGGAAATCAAAAAGGCAACCTAAGTTACCTGGCAGGCACCAAGAAACGGTCCGATTCTTTAATGGAGTCAGAAGAGGGAGCGCGGGCGGTCGGACGACAATGACGCTCTTGAAGGAGCGCGGGCGGTCGGATGACAATGACGCTCGCGCTTTTCTTTTAAGCAACACGGCTGAGGGTAGTGGTACCGTTTGAAATCTGAAAAGGTTTGCAATACCTGTCCGCTCAAGCATAGTCGTGGCGCGAAAAAAGCCGAGAGAAAAACCTGGAAGGTCGCAATGCTCCGACTGGAGCAATCGGACAAGCGCCTTCGCAAGTTGCAAGGTGCGGCAGTTGCTTTTTTAGCTGCGTGCCAGTCGCCACCGGTAAATCAGGGAACGCAGCCTAACAAGTCAAGTTCTACAGCTGCGCAGCCAACCACGCCGTCCTCGAGGTCGATTCGTTTGATCCTTTCCAGCGAGAACGTCGGATCGGTCTTCGTGGCTCGAGTTTACTTAGTATCCTAGGAAAGTTGACTTAAGTGGAATTGAAGCGGCAATTCGCAAAAATAGTATTGACACTGCCTGTCGCGTTTGTCAGAGTTGCGCTCGCGCTAAGTCCGTTAGGCGTTTGTCCCCGGGAGCTCCACCTGACCCTCTTTCCGCAGGGTAACCGTGAGCGAAAGGCTCGTTCACACAACCGACAAAACTTTTTCGGAAACTTCGCTCCGCGATTTTCCGGATAAGAATGATGAAAGGAAACAAAAACATGAAAACAACAACGAATATTATTGACCCCGCTTTCGCGGCATTCGCCGTCGGTCAGCATCAACAAAAGGAGCGAGTTATGAAATCTCGATTCGGCTCGGTATTGGTCGCACGGTTAGTTCTCGGTGGGTTTGTCTCTATTGCGTTGAGCGCACACGGGCAAGTTGCACCACCGACTCCAGGTGTGGTGGCCGGCGGTTTCTGCACGTACCGTACTGGCTTCTTGAAGACCAACACGCAGGCTGCGCAGCTCATCAACCAGTACTTCGGGGCCACGGTGGGTTCAGAGATCTTCCACGTCGGGAACCTGGAGACCCCAACCGACGATCCGGACACGTACGCGTACACGTGGCGCAAAACTGGCACGATGGTGCCCGTCGGGCAAGGCAACAACATGGTCCTGGTGGACTCGGGCGTCGCCGCGTTGCGGCAGGCGGTCGGGTCAGCCGGGCAGCCGGGCGCGTTCTCGATGAATGCAACAAACCCGACGGATATGGGTACAGGCGGAATCCTCGGCGCGCAGGCACTCGCGGAGAAGGTCAATCAGAGCTTCAGCGAGGTTTTCGTGACGCCGGCGACCGGCTTCTCGGGCCTCAGTTTCGTCGACATGGCCGGCGTGCGGCTCAACGGCGTGCCACTCACACCGGCACAGGCGGCCGCGCTCAACGGTCAGGCCACACTGCAGGTGCGTGAGGCTGCGGACGTCGCCCTAGGCGGAGGGCCACTCCCGTACGGCCTCTCCTTCTCGCAGCTGACGGGTCTGATCGATCTCGTGAACGCCTCGTTCGAGTCCTGCGGGCCCTCGGGGTTTGCGCAAGCCCACCTCTACCAACCCTACGTGACCAGCAGCGCGTTCGCCGGGAGGCGGCCCTCGACCGTCTCGATCTTCGCGTCGAAGCCGACCTACAACACTTTCACGGGCAACGTCGTACCCGTTGCGCCGGACCCGGACGGGCGTCGTCTCGGGTGCACCAGTGCCTCGTATACGACTTTCCCGCCCGGCAACATCGCCCTGATCGAGCGGGGAGTGTGCGCCTTCTACGACAAGGTCTCAATGGCGAACCAAGCGGGCGCGAGCGCCGTAATCATCTTCAACAGCGCACCGACGGGAGGATGCCCAGCAGTGCCGGTACCTGGAGCCAATAACTGTGAAGCCTTGGTCGGGATGGGCGCTGCCACAGGAGTAGCTCCGCTTCCGATCCCGGCTGCGTTCGTCCAGCGGTCGACCGGACTGTTGCTGCGGGACGGCACAGCGGTAACCGCCTTCGTCCAGCAGTGACGGCGTGCGGATTCTCTTTCGGTTTCTTCAGGCGGAGCAATGATGCGCAAGCGGTCTTGCCGGCTCGTACATCGCTATGGATGGAATTTTTCCGTAATTTTTTACGGAAAAATTCCGTCTAATCCGGTCGCTCATCTGGGAACAGTCCGATAAAAGCGGAGTCACGGAATCGCTTTACCGGACCAAGCGACGTGATGCGAGTTTAAAATCACCATTCTTTGAAATCGCCCTTGTGCTCGTGCGTCGCGATCACGTTGCCTGATTCATCGTAAACGCGAATCCATATCCCGATGGATTTTAGGAGGCAAAGCATGACGTTAACGAGAGGTGTACGATCACGCTTGATCACGCAGATTGGAAAGCCGCGTGTGCGCGTCGAGCCAGTAGGACACATCGCCGGAAGGAATATCTTTGAGTTGTTTCGGAGTTGGTGGTCTCAACCCTGAACCTTCATACAGGAGGATTATTCGCTGCAAGTCCTTGCAATAAGATTCAGCCGCCTCAAGCCTCTCCGTATCGTTGTAGCGTTTGTTGTCCGCTGCCCTGTTCAGCATTTTGTGTTCAATAAGCGAAAGATAAAAAGAGGCTGACCGTCCCCAGAATAATTTCGTCAATAGACTAAGCACAATAGCGACGAAGTACATCGCGATTGCTGCCCACCAATGGTAAAAGAAGGACAGAATTATAGAGCACCAAAACAGGATTCCTGTGATAAATGGAATGTTACTTAGCCATCCTTCCTTTAACGCCGCCTGTCCAAACTTGGAAAGCAGCTTCGTGGTTTCAGTTTGTTCGATATCGGCAGGGGCTAAAATCTTTGCGACCCAAGCACTCGTATTGAACAGCCCGTCACCGAGTGGCTTTAAAATCGCATAAAGCAATGCCAGCCCCAGTGCTATAAGTAGGAGCGTCATGAGCACTTCGTAAACGTACATCGTCGAATCTCGTCGGCGTTATTCAAACTTCGGTGTACCACAGTCGACCGAATGGCAGCGTCGGAGATGAGATCGACGCCGCGTTTATCTTTGCGCGGTCGCACTTCGTAAACGTCGGCGCTCATAAACAGCTTTGATATCTCCCTAAAGACCTAGGACTAAGGTCCAATAGACGGCTATCTGAAGGTGCTGCTAAAAATCATCTTGGATTACGTTACCCGACGTTTCAACGCATCTTCGACCGGTGCTCAAAAAGCTGGTTGGGAGGCTTAACCTTCGCTGAGACACCGCTTAGCGCAAACCTAGAAGGAACTGATTATGGGGGGCAAGCGTAAAGAAGAGAACAGCCGTGGGGTGACTGCCGGCGACGACGATATTTATGAGCTTCGTCTCCGCAATGACAGGGATGGCTTTGATCTGATCAGCGATAGTTTTCGGTGCGGTGCGATCTGGTATTCAGGACCCGATGCAGTCCGCCATGGGGTTGCGTTCGCGAGATACCGGTCACACAGGCTCGCGCACTACGCAACAGTCCGCGTGTTGGACGCCAGCGGCGCTGTAATTCAGATGTATGAACCCAGCGACAGTTTTCGTCAGTAGAAGGCGTTAAATTGAGTTCAACAAACGCGGAATCGCCAGCGCGATAAGTATGACGACGATACCGGCGAGGCCGCTGGCAAATTCATTCCCGGCTCCTGCAATCATTTGATGACATCATGGCCGGATCATCTGTCATCCGGCAATCAAAAACGATTCACAGCGCGTGCAGGATTCGTCGATGCGACGGCGGGATAGTCGCTGGTCATCCGGCAATCAAAAATGATTCTAGCACGATCCTGGGCGCGGGAAAAAGACATTCTGGCGGAGTTGTCCTAAATCTGTCCTAAATTTTGTGAGTCAATGTCTTAAAACGGGCTTTTTCATAGGAAAAGTATAAGTGCTCGGGGCGGGACTTGAACCCGCAAGCCTTTCGGCATACGCCCCTCAAACGTACGTGTCTGCCAGTTCCACCACCCGAGCGTTCTAGGGAAGTCGCCTGCCGCGCCGGAGCCTTCGGCAAAGGCGGGTTGGCTTCCTGTGAAGGTGATTAAACAATGGTAAAACGTGAAGAGAGCCTCGCAAGTGCTTTCGCCAGCGATGCTGCAAATCCGGCCGCGGCTGTAGCGTGCGCCATTCTCACCGCGTCGGGCGCCCTGCAATTTTGCGAGCATCTCACCGTGAGCTTCGACAGTCCGGGACCACCGCTAGAGAGAGTAGCGATCGTTCTTCACTGTCTCATTCGGCTGCAGATACGATTGGGCGCCTATGGAAATTCGGATTTCGAATTTCTCGTGAATTCGAATTCCTATCTGCGTGTGACGCACGATTAATCGAAATGGTAGGGGCGGTTCGCCCGAACCGCCCGAGCGATTAAGGTCAATCGCCCCTACCAAACAGCTCTGTTTGCGCGCCGGTCGGTGGTTTTAATCCGAGTTTGCGATAAGCGTTTGCAGTGGCGACGCGGCCTTGCGGCGTGCGTTTGATGTAGCCTTCCATGATTAAGTACGGCTCGTTTACTTCCTCGATCGTGCCGGCTTCTTCGCCGACTGCGACTGCGAGCGAATTCAGTCCAACAGGCCCGCCATTGAATTTATGGATCAAAGTTTCGATGATGCGTTTGTCCCATTGATCGAACCCGTCGCGATCGATCTCGAGCATCGCGAGCGCGTGGTCTGCCAGTTCCGCAGTGATTTTGCCTTCGGCTTTCACCTGCACGTAATCGCGCACCCAACGCAACAGATTGTTCGCCGTGCGCGGTGTGCCACGTGAGCGCGCGCCGATTTCGGCCGCGCCTGCCGGGTCGATCTCCACGCCTAACAAGTGGGCGCTGCGGACGATGATCCTCTGCATTTCCTCCGCGTTATAGTAATCGAGCCGCGCCGTCATTCCGAAACGCGAACGCAGCGGCGCGCTTACCATTCCTGCCCGCGTCGTCGCGCCGACCAACGTGAACTTTGGCAAATTGAGACGCAGACTGCGCGCCTGCGGTCCCTGGTCAATGATGATGTCGAGCCGGTAATCTTCCATTGCGGGGTAGAGATACTCTTCGATCGCCGGCTGCAGCCGGTGAATTTCGTCGATGAATAGCACATCACCTTTTTCGAGGCTGGTGAGAAGTCCTGCGAGTTCGCCCGCCTTTTCAATCACAGGGCCGCTGGTGTTTTTGATATTCACGCGCATCGCATTAGCGATGATGTAGGCGAGCGTCGTTTTGCCGAGCCCCGAGGGGCCGCTCAACAGAATGTGCTCGAGCACATCGCCGCGTTTTTTCGCCGCTTCTACCATCAGCTCCAACCGCTCGCGGACTTTTACCTGTCCATTGAACTCGCCGAACGCCGGTGGTCGCAGCGAAATTTCAAACGCAGCATCTGGCTCGGGTGGTTTCACAGTCAAACGTTGAATCGTGAATCGTTACATCGTTACATCGGGAGCGCGAGTCTATTCGAAAAACACTGAGGTCAATCCGATTCACGGTTCACGATTTACGGTTCACGCGAGATTCTTCGTCAGCACCAGCTCGGTGCCGCGGCGTTTGTGAATGTAATCGACCTGATCAAACGCGTTGCGAATCAAGTGAAGACCGAGCCCGCCCGGTTTGATCAGGTCATGCGAGCGGCCTTTCATTTCGTGCGGGAAAACTTTTTCGCCATAATCCCGCAACCGCATGCGCACGCATTTGCGTAATCCTTCCATTCGCAACGAGATGAGTTGATCGTCGCGGAAACGGTATGCGTAACGGATGACGTTCGTGCACGCTTCATCCACGCCGAGCACCATCAGCATTTGCTCCTTTTCGGAAAACGGATAGCCGTTGAGGAAATCGCGGACGCATCTCCTTAGCAACGCGAGGTTCGCAGTGTGACTGCTAAATTCGACCTTGCTTCTTTTCATCACAGCTCGTGAACACGTGAGCAGATTTCAGCTGGTGATTCAAGGGTGAGCGTGTTTTGAAATGCGACGAGATATGCCGCAATGCGAAAAAGCCGATGGACAGTTAGTCAAAGCGCTGTTCAATTTTGCCGGATGTGGCGAGTGTGGGTTGGGCTTTTGCTTGTGGCAACACC
>JBKPBJ010000125.1:0-3304 GCA_046726875.1 Verrucomicrobiota bacterium | reverse complement strand
CGAGCGGGACGATAAGGGATTCGTCAAGACTGGTGCCGATGTCGCTGAAGCACCAGCGTGGCGCGGAAACAAACGCCGCCCCGCTCCGCTTGAAACGAGTCTTCCCGGAATCTTTGCCGCCGGCGACGTCCGCTCTGGATCGGTGAAGCGTTGCGCTGCGGCTGTCGGCGAAGGCGGAATGGCCGTCGCCGGAATCCATTTGAGCCTGGCAGCACGACGCAATGCGTCAGCAAACCAAACATCGCAACCGCAAACAAACTATGGCTGATCGAGGCTGTTCGCATCTTAATGCGATTGAATCCATCAAACAGCCGCAGCGCCGTGAATGCGAAGAATGCATCAAGATCGGCAGCTATTGGGTTCATCTGCGAACATGCCAGACATGTGGAGTGACGCTTTGCTGCGACAGCTCACCGAATCAGCACGCCAGCAAGCACGCGCACGCCACGGGACATCCCGCAATCGCTTCGGCGCAGCCGGGCGAGCATTGGTTGTATTGCTATCCAGATGAGGCCTTCGCCGAATATTGAGTGGCGATTGCGTGCCGTAATGTCATCTGCCATACCGTCGTGTTGGTTGATTATCAGTTTCGGGAAATAAGGATTACGTCAGACTTTTCTCGCCTCTCCCCTTAGGCAAGGGGAGAGGATTAAGGTGAGGGGTTTGAAGTCCACCCGCTGGTTGAGGTCGCCTGCGGCAAACCCTCGCCCTTCCCCTCTCCCTTTCAAAGGGCGAGGCGGCCCCGAGTGCCAAACGTGACAACTGACCAAACGACATCGGGCTTCCGCGGCTGGAATTAAGCATTGACACCTGAGGCGCCGCTCCTCATACCTGCGCGGAAACAAACAAGTGGACAGGGCTCGATACAACTTGCCTTAGTTGCTTGCGCGGATCTCGAACGAGGTCGCGTTCAACAAAAACAGAAAGAGACAACATCATCATGAAATCAATCATTACCATTATTGCCATCACATTGTTTGGGTTCTTACCGGTTACATTTGTTAACGGTCAGACGTCACCAAAACCCGCAGCAGGCGCAAAGCAGGCAGCGACTGCCGGGGCCGGCAAACGAACCGACGTTTATCACGTCCATTTCACCAAGGCCGCGCTCGGCAAAGCCGTTGAGTTAGGCGACTGGCTAAAAACGCCCGATCCCCACAACCCGATGCCGGATCATTTTATTGTCTTTCGCCATCAAGACGGCGACGCCTGGGATTACGTGGTTATCACACATCTCGGACCAAAAGCATCCGTGGAAGCTGCGGGAACGGCTGTGCCTCCAGACAAACGCGACTTGAGCGAATGGCACACTGATACATTTGTGAACGGACCTTCGTGGGAGGAGTTTACCAAGGCCATGGGCATTGACGCAGACTCGAAATCCAAAACGACGGGCTCAGTTTACTCTGTCTCTTATTACCGCCCTGCCCCGGGTCATCGCGAGCAATTGGAAAAAATGCTCGGTGAATTGCCAAGCGCGGCTAACGACACGACAGCCGGCAACGTATTGATGCAGCACCTGGAGGGCGCCAACTGGACGTTCCTCGCTATCGCCCGGTACAATTCGTGGGATGATTTTGCAACGGGTGAAAAAAACAGCGTCCCGCAAACGAACAAAAAGGACGGGCCGTGGAATCGTTTGCGTGATCACACCGCGTTTCACACCGATACGCTCACGGATCGCATAGCGCCATAAGCGGCGCGCAGAAGGTAGGGGCGATTGACCTCAATCGTCCAAATCCCGGGGAATAGGCCCGTCCCGGGTGTTGGCGAGGTGTCCCGCCTTCGGGGACTTCCGTCAATCAAGGTCCGTCGTCGCGAGGACGCAACGGCCAACACGCGAGACGCGCGCGCTTCCCAAACCGAGGATTCGCCGGCGTCTGGCACAACCGCCTCTACAACATTCGTGTGTATTCGTGTCCATTCGTGGTTAAAACTAACGCATCTACGCATCATGATGCGTCAATTTGTTGCTTGATCAGCGAACGAAACCCAGTTTAGTTGCCGGACATTATGGCGACAAACGGGGTTCATCCTCTGGAGGCATTGATGCGCGAGCGGATCGTCGTACTCGATGGCGCCATGGGAACGATGATCCAAGGCTACAAATTGTCGGAAGCGGATTACCGCAGCCAACGGTTCCGCGATTGGCAAGGCAAAGATCTCAAAGGCAGCCTCGAGCTATTGAACCTGACCCAGCCGCAGGTGATCGGGGAAATTCATGCCGATTACCTCAAAGCCGGCGCGGATATCATCGAAACGAACACCTTCAGCGGAACGACTATCGGATTGAATGATTTCCTGTTTCAAGGCGAACCGATCGCGGGGCGCAAAGATCAGGAATTCTTTCAGCGCGTGGTCGACGATGCCGGTCTTCGCGCGCTAGTTCATGAAATTAATTTCGAAGCAGCGAGGATCGCCCGCCACGCTGTGGACCGCGCCACGAATGAAACCGGCCAACGGCGATTTGTTGGCGGATCGATGGGGCCCCTTCCTGTCGCGGGCTCCATTTCACCCGACGTAAACGATCCGGCATTTCGCGCGGTCTCGTTCGATCAGCTACGCCAAACTTATTTCGATCAAGCGAAAGCGCTGCTCGAAGGCGGTGTCGATCTTCTTATCGTCGAAACCGTCTTCGACACGCTCAACGGAAAGGCTGCTGTATTCGCTGTCACTGACGCGCTGGCAGAAACCGGACACAACGTGCCGTTGATGATCTCGGGCACCGTGATCGACAAATCGGGAAGGAACTTGAGCGGCCAAACCGTGGAAGCATTCCTTGTTTCAATCGCGCACGCGCGACCGCTCATCCTCGGTTTGAATTGTTCGCTCGGTCCAGATGAGATGGAACCATTCATCGAAGAACTTTCACGGATCGCACCGTTTTACGTCGGCGCGTATCCGAATGCAGGATTGCCCGATCCGCTTTCGCCGACCGGATTTCCTGAGACTCCAGAATCGTTTGCACCGAAGCTTGCATCGTGGGTGGCAAACGGCTGGCTGAACATGGTGGGCGGCTGCTGCGGGACGACCCCGGAACACATCCGCGCAATCGTGGATCGCATCCGCGACTGTAAGCCACGCGATCTAAACCGCAGTGCGTCCGCCGCGACGGACGCCGTTCCAAAAGAAAATGGCGTCTGACACAAACGCCTTAGAATTGTCCGGGCTCGAGCCGCTAAAGATCACGCCGGAGTTTGGTTTCGCGGTGATCGGCGAGCGCACTAACATCACGGGTTCGCCAAAGTTTTCGAAGCTGATCCTGGCCGGCGATTTCGAAGGTGCGCTGGCTGTCGCGCGTCAG
>JBKPBJ010000124.1:0-2875 GCA_046726875.1 Verrucomicrobiota bacterium | reverse complement strand
TTATCTGTTTGAGTCCGCTCGGCGACAGCTTGTTGGGCGGCGATCGCGCAAGCGATTCAAAGTTGGTGATAAGCTGTCGGTCTTTGTGGCGCGCGTCGATGTCTTCAAACGGCAGGTGGACTTCGCGATCGCGCCGGCTACCGAAAAATCGAAGGCAAGCCGCCGAGCGAAACGTTCCTCAAAGAACGCTTCTTTCAGAGATTGAAAATTGTTTGAAGTATGGCGGATAAACTCAGTAAACAGCCCGAGAATGTGCCGGGGACGTGGTACGTGGACACGAGCTGTGCATTGTGCCGGATGTGTCTCGAGGAAGCGCCGAATCTCATCACCTATAACCGCGACGAGACTGCTGTTCATTTTTTCAAACAACCGGAAACGCCGGAGGAAATAGACGCTGCGCAGCGCGCGATGGAAGTCTGTCCGACGCTCGCGATCGGGAATGACGGCTGAAGATTTGCGAGAAGAACGGATCGCCGCTACAAATTGGGCTCTGCTATGACTGAAGCTACTGCCACCGTTGCCGCGCTGCCGTATTCACGGACCAACCCTTTTCCCGCCAGAATGCTGGTCAACCGACGGCTGAGCGGGCCGGAATCGGAAAAGGACACGCGCCATTTCGAGCTCGATCTGACCGGCTGGGGATTGAAATTCGAGGTAGGCGATTCGGTCGGTGTGTATCCAACAAACGATCCCAAGTTGGTGGATGAAATCATTCGCGCGCTCGGCGCCACAGGCGATGAACAAGTGCCGCGGCTGAAAGGAGAGCCAACGTCGCTGCGGGAGGCCTTGCTACGCGACTACAGTGTAACCCAACCGACGCCGAAGTTTTTAAAGACGATCGCACACCGCGCAGATGCTGCGCCAACCTTGCATTATCTTCTGGCTCCAGACCGCAAACAGGATCTGCAGACATATCTCTGGGGCATGGAAGTGATCGACTTTCTCGTTGAACACCCATCCGTGCGCTTCAGGCCGGAAGAATTTGTCGGGCTGCTTTCGAAGCTGCAGCCGCGACTTTATTCAGTGGCTTCCAGCCTCAAGGCGTTTCCCGACGAAGTGCACCTGATCGTGGATGTCGTTCGTTACGAGAGTAACGGCCGCCTGCGCAAAGGTGTGGCATCGTCATTCCTCGCTGAGCGCGCCGACGACGTGCCCGTGCCCGTTTTCCCCAGCATCGCCAAACACTTTCATCTGCCGGAAAATCCCGACACGCCGATCATCATGGTTGGACCCGGTACAGGTATCGCCCCGTTTCGAGCGTATTTGCAGGAACGCCAGGTCACCGGTGCAAAGGGAAAAAACTGGCTCTTCTTTGGAGCGCAGCACGTGAAATGCGACTTCGCTTATGAGGAAGATTTCGACGTGTTCATGAAAAAGGGAATTCTCACCAAGCTAGATTGCGCGTGGTCGCGTGATCAGGCCCAGAAAATCTACGTCCAGCATAAGATGGCGGAAAACGCGGCCGAGATCTGGAAATGGATCGACGCCGAGGGCGCGCAGTTTTTCGTGTGCGGTGACGCGCGCCGCATGGCCAAGGACGTGGATGCAACCCTGCGCAAAATTGTTCAGGAGCAGGGTGGCAAGAGCGTCGAACAGGCGAACGAATACGTCGAGAAGTTGAAAAGCGAGAAACGCTACAAGCGGGATGTGTATTAGGTTCGTGATTGGTTAAATCGTTACAACGTTACATCGGATTTACGGCTCAACGATTTAACGCGGCTAAGCGATTCGTCATTTTCTCGCTTTGTGGCATAGTGGTTTACAACTGTTCCCAGCGCCGAGGGACACCTCGCTCGTTCAATAGATCCAGAGATTCCTCGACTTCGCTCGGAATGACAAACACACGACACCATGTACGAGAACACTGAATTCACATTGAACCGCGATTGCGAGGCGATCCAGATTCCCAGCGGCCAGAAGACGACCATTCCGGCCGGAACCCAGGGGGTGATTACGCAAAGCCTCGGGGGCAGCTACACGATCGCAACTTATCAGGGCCTGGCGCGAGTGGCGGAGAAAGATCTGGACGCGCTCGGGTTGGAAAAACTGCAGCCGCAGCAAACGCAAACATCTGCACGCACAGATGGCGAAGTTTCAGAGGAAGACGTCTGGAACCAACTCCGGCAATGTTACGATCCCGAGATCCCCGTTAACATTGTTGATCTCGGTTTGGTATACGATTGTCGCTTGATCAAAAAAGAGAATGGCGGGACGCGCGTCGAAGTAAAGATGACTTTGACCGCGCCCGGCTGCGGAATGGGACCGGCGATCGCGCACGATGCGCAAAGCAAAATTCTAAGCATCGACGGCATCGATGAAGCCGATGTGCAGCTCGTTTGGGATCCGCCGTGGAACCAAAACATGATCAGCGAAGCCGGCCGAATGAAGCTCGGCATGATTTAGCGTTACGGAGTTCTCGACGTAGAGCGGACACTCTTGCTCTAATTAACGATTGATTGCAGGGGGAATTGCAACATCGCGCAAAATTTTTTAGCAAATTCTTCGTTCTCGCATTGACAACGCTGGTCTGAATTCTACACTCGACACCCCCGGACGCTTCAGTTTGAAAAGTTCCGAGCGCGTTTTAAAAGGTAATCATGCCATTAACTGAACTCATCTTGACGGAAAATGTTCCCGGGCTAGGCGCCGAGGCGGACGTAGTGAAGGTGCGTTGCGGTTATGCGCGCAATTACCTGCTACCACGGGGCAAGGCTTACGAAGTCACACCGGCGGCTTTGCGCCAGCTTAATGCGCTTAAGCAGAAGCGTGCCGAGCGCGAAGCACGCGAGTTGAACGAGGCCCAGGAACTGGCGCGCCGCATCGGCAAGGCGCGGTTTGTTTTCACATTGGAGACTGGCGAGACCGGCAAAGCATT
>JBKPBJ010000123.1:0-5012 GCA_046726875.1 Verrucomicrobiota bacterium | reverse complement strand
TTAGTCGTTGTGCCGGACGGAATCGAGCCTGTTCAGGCAGCAATGTTAAAAATTAATCCGCTGACGGCGTGGCGATTGTTGCACGATTATGTCGATTTGCAGAAAGGAGATTGGCTGATTCAAAACGCCGCAAATTCCGCGACTGGTCGCGACGTGATTCAAATTGCGCACGAGCTCGGTTATAAAACCGTGAACGTCGTTCGACGCCCGGAGGTAATTGATGAATTGCGCACCGATGGCGGCGACGTCGTGCTCGTCGATGGCGAAAACCTTCGTGAAGAAGTGAAGAACGCGACCGCCGGCGCTTCTTTTCGTTTGGGACTGAACTCCGTCGGCGGCGACAGCGCGCTACGTCTGGCCAATTGTCTCGCTTCCGGCGGCACACTGGTGAGCTTTGGGGCAATGAGCTTGCAGCCGCTGAAAATTCCGACCGGGCTTCTCATTTTTAAAGACCTGCGTTTTCGGGGTATCTGGATTAACAAATGGTACGACAAGGCCACTCCGGCCGAGCGCATGGCGACGTTTCGACCGCTTTTCGCTATGGCCAGGCGCGGTCTGCTCAAAACAAAAGTCGAAAAAGCTTATCCACTGAGCGAACTCAACGCTGCGGTCGCACACGCCGCGCAAGGCAAACGCCGCGGCAAAATCATTTTCGAATTTGAATAGCGCAAAACCTGAGGAGCGGCTTTCGCTGAATTAGCGCCAACGGCACAGCGTTCATTGAAAGCCTGGGGCAGCGCCCCAGGACTCTGGGAATGCGAAAAATGCCAGCGCTGAACGCGCGATTCACTTACGACGCAGGTCGAGGCAAGGACTGAATCGCGCTTTCAGCGCTTGTTTATGTGCGATCCAATACCCTGGGGCGACGCCCCAGACTGAGATGATTCCGCGCCTTTGGCGCTAAACAGAAGCCCAAGCTGGTTTTGCAATTGCGGAACTAATCATAGCCGAATACGCTTACAAATGCTGCGATCGCGTTGGGCTCGCACGATTTTTCTCGTCGCATTGGCCAGTACTCTCCTCGCACTCCGCGATGCCAAATGCGCAACCGTTCCCGAACCAGGCGATTTGCGGGGCGTCGGCAATGTGACCTTCCCCATAACGTGCGCGCCTGGTCTGCAATCTGATTTCGCTCGTGGCGTGGCGTTGCTTCATTCGTTTTTCTACGAAGAGGCGCGACGTGTTTTTACTTCTGTCGCCGAACGGGATCCGAAATGCGCCATGGCCCAATGGGGAATCGCCATGACGTGGTGGCATCCGATCTGGACGCCACCGACTCCCGACGAAATGCGCGCTGGCAAAGCTGCCATTGAAAAAGCGATGGCGATGAACGCGGGCTCGGATCGCGAGCGCGGATTCATCACCGCACTCAACAGGTACTACAACACGCCCGATACTTCCGCCGCAGCGCCCGTTGGACAATCATGTCACGGTCCGGTCGGACCACGCGATCGAGTTGTCGCTTATGAGAAAGCAATGCGCCAACTGCGCGACAAATATCCGGACGATTTCGAAGTCCAAACCTTCCACGCCTTCGCGGTGCTCGGCGTCGGCTATGCAACGCCTAACGACACGACTTTATCAAAGCAACTTGAGGCGGCAGGCATCCTCGAAAAGCTCTGGAAACAAAACGCGAACCATCCCGGAGTCGTTCATTACCTGATTCATTCCTACGATTATCCTCAATTCGCTCAACGCGGCCTGACTGCAGCTAAGACGTATGATTCCATCGCGCCATGGGTGCCGCACGCGTTGCATATGCCGTCGCACATCTTTACGCGTCTGGGCATGTGGGATGAATCGATCGCTGCGAATCGGGCTTCGGCTGAAGCTTCGCGCGCTTACGCCGCCATGCGCCACCGCGATGCCACGGAAGCCGAAGAATTACACGCGCTCGACTACATGGCCTACTCGTATTTGCAGGAAGCCCAGGACGCCGAAGCAAAAAAGATTGTCGATCTCGCCGCGAAAGTGCGAAAGACAAACCCGGAGCTGGAATTCAGCGCGGCCTACGCGTTGGCCGCAATTCCAACACGTTACGCGTTTGAGCGGAACGATTGGGCGGCGGCGGCAAACTTGTCCATTCCGAACCTGCCACATTGGTCCTCGTTCCCTTTCATGGAGGCTCTCATCGAATATGGTCACGCGCTCGGACGCGCGCACACCGGCGACCTCGACGGCACGCGAAAAGCGATCGCGCGAATGCAGCAATTACGTGACGCGACGAAGGATCCCAAGTTCGATTATTTCAAAAGTCATCTCGACCTGCAGATGCACGCAGCTTCGGCATGGATGGCAGTAGCCGAAGGCAGGAAGAACGAAGCACTCGATATGCTGCGGCGGGCCGCGGATTCCGAAGACATACTCGGCAAGCATCCCGTTTCGCCGGGAGCGTTCGTTCCGATTCGCGAACAACTGGGCACTCTGCTGCTCGAAATGGGGCAACCAACGGAAGCACAGCGAGAATTTGAGGCCGCGCTCAAAATCTATCCGGGACGATTCAGGGGTTTATATGGAGCGGCGCAAGCTGCCGAGCTAGCCGGCGACAATGAGAATGCAAGCCGCTACTACACAAAGCTGGCCGCACAAACCTCAAAAGCCAGCGGCTCGCGAGATGAATTGAATCACGTTCGCGAATTTCTTTCCGCGCAAGCTAAAGCAGCGGACTCGAAGGGCGTGGCCAGCGCACGCGAATAGAAGTCCCTCTGCGCACCTGACGCAAAATTAGTCTTTGAATCAGCGGTTAACGGCCCGCCCATAGCAGGTGCAACACGAACAAGCTAGCCGCACAGCTTTGCTCATTGCCGCTAGTCTGGTTCTTGTGAATCACGACCCAAAACGCTCGCGCCTCGTATCAAAGACGTCGGCAGATTTATGCGCTCAGGTCCTGGAGAAGCATTCGGCGCAGACGCGTCTGTTCTTGAAAATGGTTCGGCAGACCTGGTTTCCGCCGGTCGCGAAGTTGATCGAGCGTATCACGATCCCGGGAATTTTGTTGCATTACACCTTGCGAAAGAAATGTATCGGAGAGCTGGTACGCGAAGCACTTGGTAACGGGGTCGTCCAGGTGATCATACTCGGCGCAGGCTTCGATCCGCTCAGTTCCGAATTGCAACGGGAGTTTCCAACTGCGCTATTTTGGGAAGTCGATCATCCGGCTACGCAGCGTCACAAAGCACGGGCGTGTTCCGAAATCGGAACTGAACGAGCGCATTTCGTCGCAGTTGATTTGAGTGCCGCGGGTCTCGATAGAGAAGCGTTGATCAGCAGCGGCTTCGATTCGGCTAAACGCACATTCTGGATCGCCGAAGGTTTGCTGATGTACTTCACGGCAGACATCGTCTCCTCTCTCATGAAAAGGTTGAGCAGCCTGAGTGCTCCCGGAAGCCAGCTTGCATTTACCTTCATGGAAAAACAGCGGGACGGCCACATTCGATTCGATTCTCAAACGAAACTTGTTGAGTGGTGGTTGCGCGCTCGAGGCGAACCGTTCCTTTGGGGAACTTCGCGAAGTGAACTTGCTGAGTTTATACAGCCTTGGCGTGTGATTCGATTTTTCGATCACAATCATCTGCGCGAAATGGAATCGGAACTCGCCGATGAAGCCATTGCAAAAGGCGAGGTAATTTGTCTCGCTGAAATCTAGCGGGCGCAGCTAAGCTTCCGCGATGGTGACCCGCCGTGAATTTATCCGCACGGCGGCGCTCTTTGCGATCGCGCCGCACGTCTTTGCGGAACGCGAGAAAGAGATTTGGGTTAATGACGTCCATTCGCAACTCAATCGGACTCGAGTTCGCGAACTTCTAAGACCGCGCACCAGAGATGAACTTGTCGACGTTGTTCGTTTTGCGCCGCGAAAGGGTCTGCCGATTTCCGTTTCGGGATGCCGGCACTCGATGGGTGGCCAGCAGTTCGCAACGGACAGCATTTGCATCGATACGCGCGAGTTGGATCGCGTGATTTCGTTCGATCGTGAACGCCGCTTGCTTGAGGCAGAAGCCGGGATCCAATGGCCGAAATTGATTCGCGCGTATCTCGACGCTCAAGCAAACGAGACAAAGCAATGGGGCATCGCTCAGAAACAAACCGGCGCCGACACATTCACACTCGGTGGGAGTCTTTCTTCCAACGTGCACGGTCGCGGACTGCGGATGAAGCCGCTCATCTCCAACATCGAATCGTTCACCCTGATCACCGCCGATGGGAAATCGATCCGCTGCTCGCGCGAGGAAAATAGTGAATTGTTCAAACTTGCCATCGGCGGTTACGGGCTTTTTGGATTGATCGAAAGCGTGACGCTTCGCCTCGTACCGCGGCAAAAATTGCGACGGGTAGTCGAAATCATTCGCGCAGACGATTTGCCCAAACGCTTTGAAGAACGCATCGCGCGAAAATTTCTTTACGGCGATTTTCAATTTTCTGTCGATGAAAAATCACCGGACTTCATTCAGCGCGGAGTGTTTTCCTGCTACGAACCGATCATCGAAGGCGAACCGATTGTCGCCAAAAAGGAATTACGCGATGACGACTGGCTGGAGTTGCTACGGCTTGCTTACACCGATCGGGAAAAGGCGTTCAAGCGCTACAGCGATTATTATTTATCGACAAACGGACAGACGTATTGGTCGGACACGAACCAGCTTAGCGCATATCTCCCGAATTATGCGCAGAAGATCCACGACCAAGTCCGGGGCGAGGAATCGAGCCTCATCATTACCGAAATCTATGTTCCGCGCCCGGACCTTCCCGATTTTTTAATGCAGGCGGCAGATTTGTTGCGTTCGAATCGCACAACCCTCATCTACGGCACCGTGAGACTGATCGAAAAAGATGACGAGAGCTTTCTTGCATGGGCCAAAGAATCCTACGCTTGCATCATTTTCAATTTGCTCACGCTCCATACACCGAGCGGCGTCGAAACATCTGCTCACTCGTTTCGCGGACTCATTGATCTTGCGATCGCTCGCGGTGGAAGTTATTACCTGACCTACCATAAATTTGCGAAACCAGAG
>JBKPBJ010000122.1:0-6467 GCA_046726875.1 Verrucomicrobiota bacterium | reverse complement strand
TGGAATTAATTGAAGCATTGCCGCGATTGATCAGTTGGGCCATCCCCGTCATCATCCTCGCCGTAATCATTCTTCCGCAGGCAATCCGGATCCTGCGCGAATACGAGCGCGGCGTGATTTTTCGTCTCGGGAAATTACTCGCCGCGAAAGGTCCGGGCGTAATTTTCCTTATCCCGATCGTTGATCGAATGGTGCGAATGGATTTGCGCGTCGTCACCATCAGCGTCGAGAAGCAGGAGGTGATGACGCGTGACAACGTGCCGGTGACGGTCGATGCGGTTGTTTATTTCCGCGTCGTCGATCCGCAAGCCGCTGTCGTGAAAGTGGAGAACTTTCTCAAAGCCACCTCGCTGATGTCGCAGACGACGCTGCGCAGTGTGCTCGGCCAGGCCCCCTTGGATGACCTGCTTTCGCAGCGCGAGTCGATCAACCAGAAGTTGCAGGAGATCATCGATCGCCAAACCGAACCGTGGGGCGTCAAAGTCACGGCGGTCGAGGTCAAGGACGTGGCGCTGCCCGACACGATGAAGCGCGCGATGGCGAAGCAGGCCGAAGCCGAGCGCGAGCGCCGCGCGAAGATCGTCAATGCCGAGGGCGAATTTCAAGCCGCGGAAAAAATGGTGCAGGCTGCCGCGATGATGAGTAAGGAGCCGATCGCGCTGCAACTGCGTTTCCTGCAAACCATGCGCGAAATTTCCAGCGAACATAACACCACGACGTTTTTCCCCCTTCCGATCGACCTCCTGACGGCATTGATCAAAAAGAGCGAACCGCCCAAGCCGTAGTTTGCGGCACGATCAGCGGACGATCCGGGCGATTTGCTGGCGAAAAAGTTTCGCACCGCCGGACGCTGGATGGCGAACGCCGTGGGCGTCAAAGCCAAGTTGCTCAAGCTGCGCGGCGGCGATTTTTCCCAGCGCGACAATTGGGTCGCAGGGAAATAATTCCAGGAACGCTTTCAGCACCGGGCGACCGGAAAGTTGCTCCGACTTGTTAGGCATACGATTGCTCAACATACCGCGTCGGGGATCAAACGAATGCCACGGAAACGCATTCCACAGAACGAACTGGTCCGGCTTCAACCCAAGTCGTAAAAGCGCGCCCCAAACAATCGTCGCCGTCGGTTCCGTAAAACCGTTGGGACAAACACTTGGTTTGCTCGTGCGACGTGGCTTGATTCCCGCTGTAATGTCTGGCTGTTTGCGGAGCAGCATGCGCTCCGAAGTCATCGGGATTCCGCTGAAATGACCACCGCGATAACCGAGCGCTTCACCGACGATCGCCAGCCGTGCCTTGTCGATCCGTTCGCGAAGATAGACGGCTAAATGTTTTCTGCGAATCACCGGGCAGTGTGGACCAATGTCGTTTTGCTCATCGATTTGCCACCACGGATTGAACACCGCGCCCGAAGGCGACGTTTTTAAAAGCCGCAAAAAGTGATCTAGCTGCATGCGGGACACCGCTTCAAGTAAGCGCCAACGTAAGGGCGATGCCAGAGCTGCCCGAAGTCGAAACGTTCAAACGATACCTGGACGACACTTCATTGCATCAGCGGATCACCAGTGTCGAGGTGCGGGACGCGTATGTTTTAAAACGCGTCTCTGCGCGTGAGCTGGATCGTCGACTGAAAGGGCGCCGCTTCGAAAACGCTCACAGACACGGCAAACATTTGTTTGTGCGCGCCGGTGATAAGCTCTGGTTGCGACTGCATTTCGGTATGACCGGCTCGCTTGAGTACCTCAAGCGCGACGAACAAACCCCGAAAACTGCGCGAGTCCTTTTTGATTTCGCCAACAACGGCCGGCTGGCGTTCGACGATCAACGGAAATTCGGCGAGATCGAGTTAATCGAGGATGTGGATGAATTTCTGCAAAGACGTGGCCTTGGCCCAGACACGCTCAAAATTAGTCTCTCAGAATTCAAAGCAATTGTTGGAAAACATCGTGGCGCGGTGAAAGCGATCTTGTTGAACCAGCAGTTGATTGCCGGGATCGGCAACCTTTACGCCGACGAAATTCTCTTCCGCGCGTGCATGCACCCGGCCACTGAAGCGGCTAGATTGAGCGACAGGGATCTGACGCGGTTGTTTCGCGCAACGCGCTATGTGCTGGAGAAAGCAATTGCGTTGAAAACCGATTTCAATCGTCTGCCGAAATCGTGGTTGCTGACACATCGTGGAAAACGCGGTAGATGTCCGCGTTGCGGTCGCACGTTGAGATCTGCAACAATCGGCGGCCGCACTTCATGGTTTTGCGCGCATTGCCAGAAGCGAATCTGATTAACACCTGGCTTCAGCCAGGGGTTAGCGGATCCTAAAGAGAACTAGCCGTTTTAACGGCTTCGCCATCGGCGATTTTCTTCGCGAAGGAACCCGTTGAAACGGCTCGGTCGAGTTCTGCTTAAAGCACCGGTCTAAAGACCGGTGTTAATAACATCGGCTTTTTCAGCGCAACATCTCCAAGAGCGTAAGCGCGTTCCGCGGCGCGGCGCCTTCGGCGTCGTTGTCGAAATAAACGTGCACATCCCGGTTTTCTTGTAGCCAGCACTCGGTGCGCGTTGCCCATTTCTTGAGAGCCGGCTTGCTATAGCTGGATGCGTATTTGCGGGTGTGACCGTGCAAACGGATGTAAACGAGATCTGTCGTTACTCGGTTCCACATTGGCCAGTCCGGCGCGTCGGACATGCACAGGGCGACCGCGTGCTTTGTCAGGCATGCCGCCACTTCGTCATCGAACCACGTTTTGTGGCGAAACTCGATGGCGTGCCGCGTGGTTTCCCAATGCCGCAGCGTTTGTAAAAATTTCTGCAATCGCTCGACATTCTTTTTAAAAAATGCCGGGAGCTGCCACACCACCGCAGCCAATCGTTTGCCGAGTGGTGATGCGGCGTCGCGACAACGAATCACCGGTTCTTCAACGTCGATCAGTTTTTTGTTGTGGGTGACGTAGCGATGCCCTTTGATGGCAAAGGGAAATCCGTCCGGCGTTTCGTCTCGCCATTTTCCGAACGTGCTTTGCGGCTGGAGCCTGTAGAACGTGCCGTTCACCTCGATTGCGGTGAAACGTTTCGCGCAAAACCGGAGCCATTGCTTCTGCGGGGTGTCGCCGTAGAAATCGTCGCGCCAGCTTTTGTAATTCCAACCGCTGGTGCCGATGTATGCTTTGCCGGACATGCGGGGAAGTAACACAGCCATCCATGGCTGTATCGTCGTGCGAGCATCCTGCCCGCACGAAACAGTGCAGCCTGGAAGCCTGCATGACAATACAGGCAGGATGCCTGTGTTACACCATGGGGCGGAAGCGCCCCACTACTTCCTGCAAACGCCCGGTGATTTGGCCTAACGAACAGACTTCGGCTGCTTCGAGCAGAGCAGGGAAAACGTTTTCGCCGCGGTCAGCGACCTCGGCCAGTTTGTCCAGCGCGCGCTTCGCTTTCTCGGCATTTTTCTTTTTGAATTTGCGGAGCCGATCGACTTGCAACTGCTGTTTTGCCCGCGGCGTGCGCGCCAATTTGACGTCCGGAGCGTCGTCGTCGCCGTCGCGGTACTTGTTCAATCCAATGATTGGGCGCGTCCCGTCGTAGATTTGCTGTTCGTATCGATGGGCGGCATTCTGGATTTGGCTGCGCTGATAACGTTCTTCCACCGCGGCCAGAACGCCCCCGAGCCGTTCGATCTCGCGGAACTCATCCAAGATCGCCGCTTCCACTGCGCGCTCGACGGCTTTCATGCCAGGCGAACCGCTTAGCATGTTCATGGTGTGCTTGAAAATGCCGGATTCCTCGAGCAGGATCGCCTGCCCGTGCGCGGCGAGCCGGATCCATTCTTCGCTTGGCGTTGTGAATGGTTCGTCCGCGCTGTTGGAATGACACGAATTCGTCGCGTTCATGTAAGACAGGATCAGTTCTGCGGCCGTCCGGGTCAGATTGTTTTTGAATTCCGCGGCGATTAACGATCGGCCGCTGGTTTGCGTGTGCAATTTAAACAGCTGCGCCCTCGGACCCGCGCCGAACACGTCGCGCATACCGATCGCCCAGATGCGGCGTGACACGCGCGCGAGCGCGATATACTCCGCGTCGAGGCCGCAGTCGAGAAAGAATGACAGCCGCGGCCCGAATTGATCGACCGCGATTCCGCGCGCGGCGAACATTTCCGCGTAGGCAAAACCGTTCGAGAGCGTGTAAGCAGCTTGTTGCACCGGTGTCGAACCGGCCTCGCCAATGTGATAACCGCTGATGGAGATTGGATACCAGCGCGGCATTTCGCGCGTGGTGAACTCCACCATATCGGTGAGGAAACGCAGCGACGGCTCGATCGGGAAAATCGTTTCGTTCTGCGCCTGGACCTCTTTGAAAATGTCGGCCTGAACCGTGCCCCGCAATTTTGGAACAACTTTCGGACCAAACCGCCGTTTAGCAGCGGCGATGTACATGGCCATAATCATCGGCGCCGGACCGCTTATGGTCATTGACGCAGAAAAGTTCGGCGAGCCGAGATCAAATCCGTCGTAAAGCCGCACCATGTCTTCGACCGTGTCGATCGCCACGCCGCCTTCGCCAATTTTTCCGAAAACGCCGTCGGCATCACTGTCCAGGCCGTAAAGTGTCGGCCCATCGAATGCCGTGCTGAGGCGATGGGTTCGTTGATGGCGCGTTAAATAGTGGAACCGCTCGTTCGTGTCTTCAGCCAGCATCAGACCGGAGAACAAACGCGTAGGCTCTTCAGGTTGCGTAAGCTTCTTTTCCGGCGCGCCCTCGCTATGGCGAGCAGGCTCTGGTCGCGCCCTGCCATTATTTTTTTCGAAACTCTCAATCTCGCGAACCGGCTCGAGATACATCTCGGGATACGCCGCGTTGAGGTAAGGAAACTCGCCCGGCAGACCTTCGCCGAAAATGAAACGCGCGATCTCACCCGACTCATCGATCTCAGGTAACGCAAGACGCGGCAGCGGCAACCCAGTCGGGGTGCGCGTCACCGGGATTTTCGCTTTGACATCGTTCCAGCGTCCAACCAGATCGCGCCCGAATTTTTGATCGGTGCGCGCCCGCTTCACCTGATCGAGAACAAATTTATTATAATTTTCGACCGATTCGACGACTTGTCCGAGCTTGCTCATAACTTTTCTTTAATCGTTCTGTCATTCCGAGCGAAGTCGAGGAATCTCTAATTGTTTGAGCGCTGAGGATTCCAGAGATGTCTCGACTCCGCTCGACATGACAACTCTGGTTACTGGCGGTTAGAAATTAACTCAAACAACCGGTCCACGCCAGAGTCGCGGTGTCGTTTTGCGACGGTATCGATCAACTGTTGATGCCGACGATTTTGTTCGAGGCGCTGTTCAATCTCGGTGTGCGCGGTACGAGCGCGCTGGAGATCGCTCTTGTTTACCACCACGATGTCAGCCAGATCGAGCATAACGATCTTTTGCAATTGCAACCGGCTGCCGTAGTCGGGATTCATCACCAGCACGGTTGAATCAACAATTCCATCTTTTTGGAACGGCATCGCCTCCTGCCCGGTGCCCACGGTCTCGATAATCACGTAATCGAAATCCGATCGCGCCAGCAACGCCAGACAATCATGCGTTGCGGGCGACAGTCCGCCGGCCTGTCCGCGAGTGGCCATGCTGCGCATGAACACGCGATCGTCCTGCGAATTGATCATCGTTGCGCGATCGCCGAGCAACGCGCCTTCGCCGATTACGCTGGGATCATGCGACAAAATCGCGATTCGCCCCTTTGGATCGCGATGGAGAAACCGCAAGACCAGCTCGTCAATCAGTGTTGTCTTTCCCGCACCACCTGGCCCGGTGAAACCGATCACTTTCGATGTTTGATGTTTGATGTTTGATGTTTGAAGTCCTTTTGCTGCGTTGGAGGTTGAGCGTCGGGCGTTCGGCGTTCGACGTTTTCTGTTCCCAATCCCGTAAGCCTCTTCGATCTCACCGAGTTTATGCGCGAGCTCTTGATCGGCGGATTTGGGGCGCGGCCGTTTTGTTCGCGGTTTGCCATAACGCTGGTGGACAAATTTCACCATGTCGTCGAGTGATGTGCCGGCGAAGAAAATCTCGTCCACGCCTTTCCGTCTCATCTTTGCGGCATCGTCGTGCGTGATGGTGCCGCCGCCGCCGCCGAATACCTTGATATCGTCCGCGTCTTTCTTGCGCAAAAGATCGACAACAGCGGCGAAAAATTCGATGTGCCCGCCGTTGTAACTGGAGATGCCAATCGCCCGCACGTCCTCCTGGATGGCGGCACGGACGATGTCGCCGACCGAGCGGTGATAGCCAAGATAAATCACTTCGATCCCGTGCCGGATAAATTCCAGGTTGATCGTGTTGATCGCGCTATCGTGACCATCACAAATCGGGACTGCGGTTAGAACTCGAATGGGCGAAGACATTTCTTCCAAGAGCTAACAACAAATCTGGAATCCAGGAAAACAGGAAAACTGACGAAATGTTTCTTTG
>JBKPBJ010000121.1:0-10193 GCA_046726875.1 Verrucomicrobiota bacterium | reverse complement strand
ACCAACACGCTCTGCGATGCGGCGGTGCGGCACGCCCTTGAGCGCCGCGCGATAATTCAGGTATTCGGTCACACGCATATCGCTATAGAGCGGAACATTTTCCGGCATGTAGCCGAGGTGCGCCCGCGCCTGAAGCGATTGCTCAAAAACGTCGAATCCCGCGATGCTCGCGCGGCCGGAAGTCGGCGGCATAAAACCTGCCAGGATGCGCATGGTCGTGGTCTTGCCGGCCCCGTTCGGGCCCAGAAATCCCATGATTTCGCCTTGGGCGACCTCGAAATTCAAATCCTGAATGGCAGTCTGACCAGCGTACCGTTTGGTCAAATTCTCAACCTTGATCATTGTGCGACACTTCGATGAGACAACTGAACCGCGATTGCGTTGCCAATTTTTATCGCGCTTTGAGAGTCAAGGTGGCGAGCTCATGATTCTCTCCACGCGCGCGGATTATGCCGATGGTAAACTCCACGTTTGCACCGCTCTCGGCCGCCCGCAGCGCCTCGTCGACCTCTCTCACAGAAGACACCGTCGATTTGTTAACGCGATATAAAACCATTCCGCGCTTGATGCCGGCGTCATCTGCCGGGCTGTCCGGTTCCACCGCCGTAATCAAAACGCCACGGCCGCGCAGATAACCGAGCGCATCGCTCAATTCTGAACTCAAGTCTTGCAGCTGCATTCCAAATAATTTTTCAACGCGGGCACTGCTGGGTTCGGCAGGTGCAGGCGAGGCTTTAAGTTTGCCCTGCTTCATCGCCACCTGCTTGAATCGATTCACGCTGTCACGCACAACATCGGCCGGAATGGCGAAGCCCAGTCCCTGGGTAGGAACGCCTTGTGGCGTAAACGCCATTTTCGCAGACGCAATACCCACCAATCGGCCGGAGAGATCGATCACCGGTCCGCCGCTGTTACCGGGATTGATTGCCGCGTCGGTCTGCACCAGACCTTTGTAATCTGTCTCATCCACGGTGATGTCGCGTTTGACCGCGCTCAGCACGCCCCGGCTGATGGAGCTGCCGTATCCGACAGCATTGCCCACCACGATCACTGTCTGACCGAGCAAATTCGGGGAAATATCGGCAAGATTGATGAAGGGGAAATCGGTTTGCGCGTCGATTTTGATAAAGGCCAAATCGGTCTTGTCGTCGCCCGCAATGTAATGCGCGCGGTAGGTTTTCCCGTCGTGAGCGGTTACGTGAATCTTCAAGTCCGCCGCACGCTCGACTACGTGCTGGTTCGTCACGATGTGACCCGCCGGATCTATTATGAAACCGGACCCCAGACTTTGCAGTGTCTGACGGACTTCCCGCGGTCGAAACCGGTTGTAACCGAAGAATTGCGCGTAAAAATCGTCGAACGGATCGCGCACGGTGCGTCGAACCACGCGTTCTGTATTAATATTCACCACCGCAGGCAGCACTTTCGCGACCGCCAAAACAGCTGGCTCCGAAGCCGGATCGGCCTGTGCAAAACAGGGCGCTGCAGCCGCGACCGTCAAGAACACCGCGACGGCACAGACAGCACGATTTTTCAGACGCATACGCGCAGCAAGTAACGAGGCGGCCTTCGGACTGTCAACTTGCCGCCATCCGTTATCATCCGAGATTAATTCACTATGCGCACATCAATTGACGCTCGCGCAAATCTTCATCTGATCGAGAAGAATTATCGCCGCTGGCAGGAGAACCCAGACTCGGTCGATTCGGGGTGGTCTGCCTTCTTTGAAGGATTCGAACTGGGGAATCTGCCGGAGCGAGACGGGGCTGCCGAAGCTGTGGTGGAGGCTCGCGAAGCAGCATTGCAGACGCGCGTAGATAGCTTGGTTTATGCTTATTGCTCGCTGGGTCACACGATCGCGCGCATAGATCCTCTGGCAGAAACGCGGCCCACAAATCCATTGCTGCGTCTGAATGAATTTGGGTTTACCGAGTCCGACCTCGATCTCCGCGTTTCATCGAAGTTCTTCCTCGACAATCGTCCGATGACGTTGCGCGAAATGGTCGCGGGGCTCGAGAGAATTTATGCCGATTCCATCGGATCGGAGTTCATACATATCCAGGATCCACACACCCGTGAATGGATCCGACGGCGACTGGAAACACGTCCGCAGAAACATTCAACGCCTCGTGCAGTGCAGGTAGCGCTGTTGAGGGCACTGCTCGAAGCCGAATCGTTCGAGATTTTTCTGCATACCCGCTACGTCGGACAAAAACGCTTCTCGTTACAGGGATCGGAGACGCTGATGGTCGCTCTGGAGATAATCCTGCACAAATGCCCGGACGGCGGCGTCGAGGAGATTTGCATGGGCATGGCGCATCGCGGACGGCTCAATGTGCTTGCGAATTTCCTGCGCAAATCGCTCAAGGTCATCTTCACCGAGTTTAGCGAAAATTATATTCCCGATTTGGTCGCTGGCGATGGGGATGTGAAATATCATCTTGGTTATCAGGCCGTGCGCAGGCTCGCTTCGGGCGCCGAGATCGAGATCCGACTGTCGGCGAACCCGAGCCATTTGGAAGCTGTCGATCCGGTCGTCGAAGGCAAGGCGCGCGCCCGGCAACGAATTCGCAACGATATCGAGCATCGGAAAAAAGTTTTGCCGCTGCTCGTGCACGGCGATGCGGCGTTCATCGCACAAGGGATCGTGGCGGAGACGCTGAATTTGTCGCAGTTACACGGTTACACCACTGGCGGCACTATTCACGTCGTCGTGAATAATCAGATCGGCTTCACTACGCTGCCGAAAGATGCGCGATCATCTCGTTACGCCACGGATATCGCCAAAATGATCGAGGCGCCGATTTTTCACGTGAACGGTGATGACCCGCTCGCGGTGAAGTTTGTCAGCGATTTGGCGTTCGATTTCCGCCGGCAATTCGGGCGAGACGTGGTTATCGACTTGTATTGCTATCGCCGCTATGGCCACAACGAAGGCGACGAACCGTCGTTCACACAGCCCGATCTTTACGCAAAGATCGAGAAACGTCCGTCTGTCACCCAGCTTTACAAACGTGAGTTACTCGATGCCGGAACGCTGAGCGAGGACGACGCTGCTTCGCTGGAGACCGAGTTCGCCTTGCGATTGGAAATGACGCGCGATGAAGTGAACGCGATCGAAAAACGCAAAGCGAACCAGAAAGCCAAATTCAGAGAATCAACCGCCATCTTTCAACCTGAATATACGAGCGAGTCCGAGCCGACTGCTATCAGTGAGAAAACGCTGAAAACGATTGTCGACGGCCTCACGCGTGTCCCGGAGGGTTTCGAAGTCCAGCCGAAAATCCAACGCATCGTGCTTGACCATCAGCGCAAAGTTTTCGAGGACGGCGGGCCGTACGAATGGCATTACGCCGAGGCGCTCGCATTTGGGTCGCTGCTTCTTGAGGGAATTCCAGTTCGGTTATCGGGCCAGGATAGCTCGCGCGGCACGTTCAGCACGCGGCACTCAGTGCTTTACGACGCAAAGACGGGCAAACCGTACGTGCCGTTGATGCACCTTGCTGAAAAACAAGCGCTCATCTGCATTTACAACAGCCCGCTCTCCGAGGCGGCCGTGCTCGGATTCGATTATGGCTACTCGCTTGAGTATCCAAAAATGCTTTGCCTGTGGGAGGCGCAATTCGGCGATTTCGTCAATGCTGCGCAAACAATCATTGATCAGTTCATCGTCTCAGCAGAATCGAAATGGCAACAGCCCAGCGGAATTGTGCTCTTGCTCCCGCATGGCTATGAAGGCCAGGGGCCGGAACATTCGAGCGCTCGCATCGAGCGTTTCCTCCAGGAGTGTGCCGAGGACAACATTCAGGTCTGCAATCTCACGACCGCCGCGCAGTATTTTCATGTTTTGCGCCGCCAGATGAAGCGTGATTTCATCAAGCCGCTCATCATCGCAACGCCTAAGAGTCTGTTACGCGCCAAGTATGCGTCGTCGCCCGCGGAAGAATTCATCCATGGCCGTTTCGAAGAAATCCTCGGCGAAGGTGGATCGGCTTCTCCGAAGACGATCAACGCGTTCGGCCTGCCCGCCGAAGCCTCGGCGCAGGCGGGAGAACGCGTTCCACCGGTCGACAACGTGAAGCGCATCATCTTTTGCTCCGGCAAAGTCTATTACGATCTGCTCAAGTACCGAAGCGATCGCAAGGTCGACGACGTGGCGATCATCCGCATCGAGCAGCTTTATCCGCTGGCGGAAAAAAAGCTGCGGGAAATGCTCAAGCCATTTCCAAAGAATGCGAAGTTCGTGTGGTGCCAGGAAGAACCGGAAAATATGGGCGCCTGGACATTCATCGAACCACGGTTGCGCACACTTTTCTGCACTGAAATCGCCTATGCCGGCCGCGAAGCCAGTGCCAGCCCCGCCGTCGGCTCACTCGCTCGCCACAAACGCGAGCAAGGCCGATTAGTCGCCGACGCGTTTTCAGTTTGAGCTGATTTCGCTTCTCGCAGCGTCGAAATCATACCTGTCACCGCGTTGCTTCGCCGGTTGACGGATGTTAGCGTCGCCCCGCTCGCCATGAGCCAGAATTACAAAGACACATTGAAACTGCCGCGCACGGATTTTCCGATGAAGGCGAATCTTGCCGCTCGCGAGCCGGAAATGCTCAGGGCTTGGGAGGAGGCGCGCCTTTATCAAGAGATTCAAAAATCGCGAGAGGGCCGGGAGCTGTTCGTTTTGCATGATGGGCCGCCTTTTGCCAACGGCGATGTGCACATGGGCACGGCGCTCAACAAAATCCTCAAGGATTTCGTGGTGAAATCGCAGACGATGCTGGGCAAACGCGCGCCGTACGTTCCAGGTTGGGATTGTCATGGGCTTCCGATCGAATACAAAGTGGTCAAAGAATCGCGCGCTCTTTTACCGCTGGAGGTCCGTCAAAAATGCGAAGCGTTTGCGCGAAAATTCATCGACATCCAGCGCAAACAATTCAAGCGGCTCGGGGTGTTCGGCGAGTGGGAGCATCCGTATCTGACGATGGATCCCAAATACGAGGCGGAAATTTTGCGTGCGTTCGCGGTTTTCGTTGAGGAAGGCCTAGTGTACGAGGCGCAGAAGCCTGTCTTCTGGAGCACCGGCGCGCAGACCGCCCTCGCCGAAGCCGAGGTGGAGTATCGAGAACGCGATGACACGGCGGTCTATGTGAAGTTCCCAATCGTGGCGAGCGCGTCGGCGCTTGTAGGGGAAGCTGACAGGTTCCCCGCGGGAACGGCCATTGCCATCTGGACGACAACTCCCTGGACGTTGCCGGCCAATCTTGCCATTGCTGTGGATGCGAAAGAAAACTATGTGGTCGAGGAATTTTCGCGAGATGGGACTTCTGAAACATTAGTTCTCGCTGAGAAACTTGTTCCACGGTTTTCTGCAGCCACCGGATTGCAGCCAGTCGGAAAACCACTCGCGTCATTTCCCGGAGCTAATCTTGAAGGAATCAAGGCGCGCCATCCGTTTCTGGATCGTGAAGTCTCGGTGTTCACGGCCGGTTTTGTCACAATGGACTCCGGCACTGGCGCGGTACACGTCGCACCCGGTCATGGCGCCGACGACTACGTTTTGGGAATGGAAAAGGGTCTGCCGATCTTATCGCCAGTTGATGATCACGGCCGATTTACCGATGAAGCCGGTCTGCCGAACCTGACCGGCAAATACGTGTTCGACGCGAATCCCGACATTATCGAATTGCTTCGCGCGCGTGGGATGCTTCTGGGCGAAGAAGAGTTTCATCATTCATATCCATATTGCTGGCGGTCGAAAACGCCGATCATCTTTCGCAACGTCGATCAATTTTTCATCCGCATCGATGCGCTGCGAGGCAGGGCGCTCGAGGCGATTCACAATGAAGTGGAATGGATCCCCGCATGGGGGGAGAACCGCATCGCAGGAACGGTTGAATCGCGCCCCGACTGGGTGATTTCGCGGCAGCGCAGCTGGGGTGTGCCGTTGCCGGTTTTTTATGGGAAGGATGGCAAAGCCATTCTCGATCCAAAGATCATTCGCACGTTGGCCGATCTCGTCGCGCAGCGCGGCTCAAATATTTGGTTCGAATTGGATGACGCCGCTCTGGCAAAAGAGCTTGGACTGCCAGCGGACGTAAGGAAAGGCACCGACACCATCGACGTCTGGATCGACAGCGGCGTCTCGCATAAGGCGGTGTGCGCGCTGCATCCGGAGTTGCGCGATCCTGCTGACATGTATCTCGAGGCGACCGACCAACATCGCGGCTGGTTTCAGTCGTCGCTGATGACGAGCATCGCGCTGAATAACCGGGCGCCGTACAAAATCTGTGTGACCCATGGTTTCGTGGTCGATCTGGACGGGAAGAAGATTTCCAAGTCTGGCACATACGAGAAACCAACCGCTGCAGATCATTTCGTCGGCAAATATGGCGCCGATCTGCTGCGGCTTTGGGCGAGCAGCATCGATTACACGGCCGACGTGCCGTTCTCGGAAGAAATCTTTACGCGTCTCGGAGACACGTATCGCCGCATTCGCAACACGCTGCGTATTTTGCTCGGGAATCTGTACGACTTCACCCCTCACCCTGCCCTCTCCCCATCGAGGGGAGAGGCGGCAAACAACGCAACGCGTGCCACCAATCGCCTCTCCCCGGGAGAGGATGAAGGTGAGGGGTCGTTGGTGTTGACGCTGATCGATCGCTGGATTCTGGAGCGATTGGACGAAGTGATCGGCACTTGCCGGTCCGCGTATGAAAAATTCGAATTCCACAAGGTCTACCACGCGCTCAATCAGTTTTGCGCTGTGGATTTGAGCAGCCTGTACGTCGATATCACCAAAGACCGAATGTATTGCGACGCGCCGGATTCGCCGCGTCGCCGTGCGACTCAAGCGGCGATGCGCGAAATTTTCGACGCGCTCTGCAGGTTGCTCGCGCCGGTTCTTGTTTTCACCGCTGAGGAAGCATGGCGCCATTCAGCTGTAGCCGGTATTGGTGATGCCAGCCAACCGGGGTCACCGACCCCGGCTACAACGTCGATTCATCTCCAGGACTTTCCTGAGACGCTGGGCCGTGGTCGCAACGCAATCGATCAGGTTGAAGAACTTTTAAGATTGCGCGGCATCATAGGGCAGGCCATCGAGCACGCGCGCCAGGAGAAATTGATCGGCAACACGTTGGAAGCTCGCGTCATTTTGAATTCGGATTCCGATGTCACAGACAAAATCCCAAAGGAAGAACTGGAGGAATTTTTCATTGTGAGCGACCTAACGATTCACCAGTCGAAGGAGGCGAGCGCTTCAGTGACGAAAACGGCCTACAAAAAATGCGCCCGCTGTTGGCGTCATCGGCCGGCTGTGGGCACAAGCAAAGCGCACCCCGATTTATGCGATCGGTGCGAGAGCGTAGTGAGCCGATGATTCAACGCTCAACTCTCAACGTTCAATCGAGCAACGTTCCGCATTCGCCGTTGGACGTTGGGCGTTGGACGTTGGGCGTTTGCCGGCACAATCCCGGCATGAAGTTCATTCTCTTTCTCTCTCTTCCGCTCTACGCTTTGGACCAGCTGACGAAGCACTGGGTACTGAGATCCATTAGCCCTTACGATGCTCGCATTGTAGTGCCTGACTTCTTTAGCCTGGTTAACGTCACTAACACCGGCGCCGCGTTTGGATCTTTCAAGGGAAACAACATTTTCTTCATCGTAATTTCCATCATCGCATTGGTGGTTGTCACGGTTCTGCTGGTGCGACATCGGCGGTCTGACCCATGGCGAGATGTATCGCTGGCGCTTCTCCTTGCGGGAATTCTGGGAAATCTGACAGATCGCCTGCTTTACGGGCACGTGATCGATTTTCTCCTTTTTAATCTACACGTCCGTTACGCGGATCCCTGGCCTGCGTTTAATGTCGCCGATTCGTGCATCTCGATTGCCGTAGTGCTGTTTATCATTCACTCGTTTCGGAGGCAGAAAAGTTCGTGAATCCGAACTGCGTACTTAGGCATCTCTGCTTAGCGCGAAGGGCGCGGCTCATCGTGTAGCTTGGGCGACGCCCCAGGAAAACGATGTGTTTTCCCGACGCAAGCGCTGAAGGCGCGACTCACGCGTGGGTCTGAATCGGGCCTTCAGCGCTGGGTATCGCCACATATTTGTTCCTGGGGCGTTGCTCCAGGCTGGAGTTGGGCCGCGCCTTCGGCGCTGAACGATACGCCGATTGCGCTTCGCACAGCGAAGCGGCTACAGTGGTCGTGTGAAACCTTCGCCCATGGAAGAGACCGCGCGCAAAGTCGCAGCGCGCTTACGTGAGCAGGGGCACATCGCGTACTTCGCAGGCGGTTGCGTGCGCGACATGGTGCGCGGTTTGATCCCTAAGGACTATGACATCGCCACCGACGCGCGCCCTGAAACTGTGCAAGCGCTATTCCCACGCACGTACGCGGTCGGTGCGCATTTCGGTGTGATTATCGTGCTCGAGGACGGCTTTCAATTTGAGGTAGCCACCTTTCGCTCCGATGACGCTTACATCGACGGCAGGCACCCAAGCGGGGTGCATTTTTCCTCGCCCGAGGAAGACGCAAAGCGCCGCGACTTCACCATTAACGGAATGTTTTACAATCCGGTCGCCGACGAAGTCATTGATCTCGTTGGCGGGCGGGCCGACATCGCCGCAAAATTAGTGCGCGCAATTGGCGATCCGGCGAAGAGATTTGCCGAAGATCGCTTGCGCATGCTGCGCGCCGTGAGGTTTGCGGCAGTGCTCGACTACCAGATTGATAAAAAAACCTGGGGCGCCCTTGTGGGGAATGCGCCTTCAATCAATCAGATCAGCGCGGAACGAATTCGCGACGAGCTGGTGCAGATTTTTACGTCGCAAAATCGGCTGCGCGGCTGGGACCTGCTCGATGCCAGCGGTCTGATGCGCGCGATCCTGCCGGAGCTCGAAGCGATGAAAGGCGTTTTGCAGCCCGAACAATTCCACCCTGAAGGCGACGTGTTCGTGCATACCCGGCTGATGTTGTCGCTGCTGCCTGAGAAAGTTTCCGTTCCGCTGGTCTTGGCTGTGTTGTTTCATGATGTCGCCAAGCCGGTCACCGCACGCGTGGATGAGACCGGCCGGATCCGTTTTAACGAACACGACCGCATCGGTGCGGAAATGACCGATGCGATTATGCGGCGCTTGCGATTCTCAGGCGCTGAAATTGAAGCGACAGTTGAAATGGTCAGGCAACACATGGTTTTTAAGGACACGCCGAAGATGCGAGTCGCGAAATTGAAGCGGTTCATGGCGCGACCAACCTTTGATGAGGAACTGGAACTTCACCGGGTTGATTGCGAAAGCAGTCATCGCATGCTGGACAATTACGAATTTCTGCTGCGCAAACGCGAAGAATTCGCCAACGAACCGATCATTCCGCCGCCGCTGGTGCGCGGCGACGACTTGATTGCGCTCGGATTCAAGCCTGGTCCCAAGTTTGGCGAGATTCTGGAGGCGGTTGAGACCCGACAACTGGAGGGAAGCCTGCGGACGGCCGATGAAGCGCTTGAGTGGGTGAAACGGGAGTATTCGTTACAAAGTTAAAAGAGTTACATGGTTAAAACGAACCGCGACTGTTCCGATGTAACTGTGTAACCTTTGTAACGCTTTAACCTCAGTTATCGCATGAGAATTCTCATGATTAGCCCCGAGGGACCGCCGTTGCAGCGGGCGGGCGCGCTCGTCGATGTGATGGATGCGTTGCCGAGCGCGCTGCGTGCTCGTGGGCAAGAGGTGAGCGTGGTGCTGCCCTTCTACCGCGAGATTCGAGAGAACCGCAGGTTTACGAACAAGGACACTGGCATAACTGTCGAGGTGCAACTTGGCGATACGACCCACATTGCGCGATACCTCGAAGGCCGCAGCTCAACCGGCGTGCAGTTGTTCTTCATCCGCTGCGATGAATTTTTTGATCGCGTTGGAATTTACGGCGAACGCGGCAAGCCGTACGAGGATAACGCTGCGCGATTTATTTTTTTCGCCAAGGCGGCGCTGGAGTTGGCCCGGCGATTGACGCCGCAATTGGAGATCTTGCACGTACACGATTGGCCGGCGGCGTTAATGCCGGTCTTCCTGCATGCACATGGCCTGCCCTTCAGCACGGTTTTGACCATCCATCACGTCGCTGATCAGGGCAGTTTTTGGGGACTCGATTTTCACGTCACGAATTTGCCGGACCGATTCTTTACGCTCCAAGGCGTAGAGT
>JBKPBJ010000120.1:0-4594 GCA_046726875.1 Verrucomicrobiota bacterium | reverse complement strand
ACTTCGAAACCACCGTCGTGTTTGGAAAGCGCAATCTGAATTGAACCGTACTTGGCTGTGAATCGCAGCGCGTTGTCGAGCAGATTTCCGACGGCGCGTTCAAATAAGTCGGGGTCGGCATAAATTTCTCCGTCGCCGCTGCAGCTGATAGTAACGTAATGATCATCTGCGACCGTTTGATAAAACGCTGCGATTTTTTCGATCGCGGCGCGCGCATCAAATTGCTTGCGCGCGATCGATTCGCGCGCTGCATCCACGCGGGCAACAAACAGCAAATTATCCACGATCCTGGAGAGCCGTTCACATTCGGCGACGGCGGATTCGATTGTGTCGCGATACTCGGCTGCCGTACGGTCCCGTGTGAGAGCAACCTGTGCTTCGCCCAGCATATTGGCGATAGGCGTTCGCAGCTCGTGCGCGAGGTCGGCAGAGAATTGCGAGAGCCGCGTAAAGGAATCGTCGAGCCGGTCAAGCATTTCGTCGAAAGCAATAGCGAGTGGCTGCAGCTCGCGCGGCCAGCCGGCGGGACTAATGCGCTCCTTCAGTTGATCTGGCCCGATGCGCCCGAGTGATTGCGTCATCTGGCGCAGAGGCAGTAATCCGCGCTTGGTAACAATGATCGCGATCAACGCGGATGCTAGAACGCCGCCTGAAAGGACGACGATGAATAGAACAGCGAAGTTCCTCTCGACTTGCTCATCACTAGAGCGGTCCTGCGCTATTTGGAGCACGTAAGTTTGTCCGTTGAATCCTTCGGTGAATGCGACCAAGGAGAAGAGCTTCGCTGCAGTGCGATAATCGTGGCGACTGCGGAGGGCCAGTGCTGGTTCTTGCGCCGCTGGAAACGTTTCTGTCGGAATAAGTCGATCCATTCCTGGTGTTTCGGCAAGGGTGCGGCCTTGTGAGTCGCGCATCCTGGTCCAGTAAGGTGTATGCTCACCGGTGCCGTGGGCCGTAACCTCTTCAGCGAACACTTCGGGTCCGTTCTCGCGAAAATCTGTGCTTAAGGCGAATATTTTGTCCGCCAGAACTGCGTTGTCTTCAGCGAACGCATGGCGCAGGACAATTGAGTAAAAGACGCCAAGTCCGCAGGCGAGCAACAGCGCCGCCGCCAGCGTAAAGAGCAGAATAAGCTGGAACGCGATGGAACGTGGCTTGGCTACTTGGCGCGTCATATTTAGCGAAGCCAAACATCTCTGGCTCTTTTCGTGGAATCCGCCCAGAAAATAATCAGGGATTCTTCGCTTCGCTCAGAATGACATTACAACATTGCTTTGCGTTGTGCGCGATTCAGCGTCCTTTGAGGACATAGCCAACGCCGCGAATCGTGTGGATCAGCTTGGTCTTGAACGGGTCGTCCACTTTTGCGCGCAACCGGCGAACAACCACATCGACCACGTTCGTGTCAGTAGTGAATCCGACGTCCCAGACGTGCTCTGCAATTTCCGCGCGCGATACGACGGCACCGGTTGAGCGAACCAGATGTGCAAGGAGAAGGAATTCCTTTGGCGTGAGGTTTAGCGGAACGCCCGAGCGCGTTGCCTTATGCCGCTCCACGTCGAGTTTCAAATCCTCGATACGCAAATGTTGCGGCTGCTGCTTGGGAGCGCGCCGCAACACCGAGCGGACACGGGCGAGTAATTCGGGAAACGCGAACGGTTTGACCAGATAATCGTCTGCACCTAGCTCGAGGCCTTTCACACGGTCGCGGACGCTGTCGCGGGCGGTAAGAAACAAAATGGGCGTGCGGACTTTATCGCGCCGCAGTTCCGCGACGACATCCCAGCCGTCCTTATGCGGCAGCATGATGTCAACGATCAGAAGATCAAATTTGGTCGCACGCGCCTGTTCCAACCCGGTTTCGCCATCAGGCGCGACATCGACAGCAAAGCCGGCTTCGCGCAATCCTTTGGCCAGAAAAGCCGCGGTTTTCTTTTCGTCCTCGATCACCAAAATACGCATGATGCTTGATATGTTTTACACAAGGCAACGAAGGTAACGAAGACTTTCTAAACGTGAATTCTACAGCGCAGCTTCGGCATCCTCGCTTCCTTGATTAGCTCCTGGCAGAATCATCCGAAAAATGCCATTCTTCAAAACCGGCTCGTGAAAGTTGATCAGCAATCCGATTGGAATGTCTAGCAACTTCATGTAGCTAAAGAGTTGCGCCTTGCTTGACGGATGCACGGCTTCGACAGCCTTTAACTCTATAAGTAAACAGTTGTCCACGAGAAGGTCGAACCGCGGCGGCTCGTCGAAAACAAGACCTTTGTATTCTACCCGAACGATTTTCTGCGTCGTGGCAGGAATGGAACGTAATTGCAACTCGCAGCAAACATCTCTCGTAGATCGATTCGATCAGCCCTGGCCCTTTCTGTCGGTGCACCTCAATCGCCGCTCCAATGACTTCGGCACTGAGTTTATCGGCCTTCTGGTACAACGGATGCATGCTGGAGTCCTCTTACAGAAGGCAACGAAGGAAGAAGGGCTCGTAATTGAGTGACGCAAACCTTCGTTATCTTCGTTTCCTTCTGTTAATTCTTATGGACAGATGAGCGTTGTGAGGGTGGAACGGCGATCAGCAGCCCGGCGATAAGAAATGTGATTGCCGCTGAGAATAGACAATATCGGCAGTACGCATGCAGCAGAAACGCCTGCACGTACAACAGCCAAAGCGTCATCAGAAACATTGCACCAGCGATCAAAGCAAGGAATCTCGGCGCCCACGAGTGGCCGAAGCCTGCGAATGTGGCGAGAGTGAACACTGTGAAATATGCCAGCGCTCCAAGCATGGCCACCGGAATTCCGCCCAGCTTGGCATACGAACTGCCCAATACCCGAAAACAATCCGGCGAACCTCCGCAGCTGAGGGTCTCGCCAGTGAGCACCTGCACGGTCAGATAACTTGCATCGGCCAGACCGGCCACGGCGACAATGGCCACTGCCGTGTAAAGAATGGTGCGAAACCGCAATACAGTCACAAGCAAAATCCGAATACCGAATATCGAAGCCCCAAACAAATCCTAAATTCGAAATTCAAATTCATTCTTCGGATTTGCGGGCGATCGAACCGAAGATTTTCGTTAACTGATCGGCTTCCTCAATCAGGCGAGCCTGCTCCGGCTTGAGTTCTCCATCAAGCTCGATCAGCCGCAGCCAGTAGCGGCTCTCCTTCGCTTCTCGTCGACAGATTTTTATTTTCATTACGAAATCCTTTTGCCGATGGCCTCATTTGCCTCAATGTAATTCGCGCCAATCGAGCCTGAGGTGCGCACAAATTGCTTTACATCTTCAATATTCGAAATTGTTCGCGGCAATCGTCTAACAAATGCGCGGCTCGCTCTCGCGAATTCAAATGTACGCTCCTCAAGGTCGTACGGCTTCGAATCCTCCTTACTAGTCATGAATATCGCTTCGCAATTTGATATTCGGATTTGTTTCGAATTTCGATATTCGAATTTCGAATTTGGCTGGTTCAACGAAGTTACGATTGCGATTTTTCGTTTAGCGCTGCATTGATCGCGGCGCGGACGCCCTCGGGGCTTTTCTCCTGTGGTTCCACGGGGCGGTTGTTGATGAACAGCGTTGGAGTGACCTTTATTCCCAGAGAATCGCCCAGCGCATGGTCGGAATCGACGCGTTCCCTCGCTTTGTCGCTGTCCATGTCTTTCTTGAACTGTTCCATATTAAGGCCCAGCGTGCCCGCGTACGATTCTAACAATTCCCGCGCGTTCGGGGCCTTGCTCCAGGCTGATTGTTCCCGGTAGAGCGTGTCGTGCATCTCCCAAAATTTTCCCTGGAAACCGGCGGCTTCGGCTGCCAGCGCAGCTTCGCGAGCGTGCTCGTGGGCGGGAAGAGGAAAATTTCGAAAAACGACGCGCAACCGCGAATCGTACTCTCGTAGCAGTTCCTCAGCGAACGGGGCGAATTGGCCGCACGGCGGACACTGGAAATCGGCGAACTCTTCCAGCGTAACCGCGGCATCGGGGTTACCGCGGACGTGCGCGGAGGTATCGCTTCTTGCAGGGACCCGCTGGCTCTCGGGAATATTCTTAACCTGCGGACGCTTTGCGCGATAGAGCATTGTGCCGCTCCCAAACGTGACCAATGCCACGCCAACAACAATTATAAACGGCAGGAAGCGTTTCATGCGCTAGAGAGGCGAAGAATTTCGACGCGAGAATCAAATCGTCAAGGCCGGGGCGGAGGCGATTTCGTCAAGCGCGTTCTGGGGAGCTCACGCGCCCTCGCGTGCAGTTCGCGGCGCCCTCGCCGCAACTTGGTTCTTACCTCCGGCTTTTGTTGCGCGACCAAGCTCGTGCCGATAAATTTTGTCGTGAAGTTTGCACGGGTCTCAACAGTTTCGATGTTTCTCGTCATGTGCGCTGCTCTTTGTTCCGGGCAAACTCCTCCAGGCCGAGAAACCGGAATTGAAGGAGTGATTACGATCAGCCCAGCTAATCCGGGGCCGATCAGAGCAGACGCCCCCGCGTCGGTGCCGCTGGCTAACGCCACTTTTGCAGTGGAAAAGAATAATGGCGAGGTGACCTCATTCATCACGGATGACCAAGGCCGATTTCGAGTGTCGTTGCCG
>JBKPBJ010000119.1:0-5099 GCA_046726875.1 Verrucomicrobiota bacterium | reverse complement strand
GCGTGGGTGCACCGGTCGGAACGTCCGCGATCGAAGCGCGCGCTTCATCAAACGCAGTAATGATTCCAATCACGTACAGCCGCTCGCAGGATTCTGCTTCGGCTAGCATGAGCGTCGTTTTCAACGCGGCCAAACGGTGCTCTGACTGGTCCGCAATGAACACGATACGGCGCAGTGGTTTCGGTTTTTTTTCCGGATGTGTGAACAGCATGACTGAGCAGTGTGCCTCTCGCACCAGGCGGCGTGCGACATTGCCCAGAAACGGATGTAACACGATCTCCTTTTCCAGCGCACCGGCCACGAGCAGGTCGATGTTTTCTCTCGCGAGCGCGGCCAGAATAGCTTCGGCGGGATCGCCTTCTTCATAATGGATCGGCGAATCAGCTGGAAGCTCCAGTTCCGCGAGCACATCGCTAAATTTCTTCGGCGTTTCCCCATTTTGCCTGCCCACGTAAATCAGATGAAGTTCGGCCGCAAAGCGGTCGCGGATCCGTTTCGCTTCGGCAAGAACGCGCTTGAACCGTGGCGAAAACGTTGTGGCCACAGCAATGGTCTTATAAGGCGATGAATCGCGCATCGGAGTTAATCGCAATTTGATGTTTCATCAGCTTTAAGCAACCGCGGCGAAAGTCACAAATGCCGAAACCGATTTAACGCTTCAACGCTTCAACAGGAAACCCGGCGCCGCCATTCGGCTTTCCATTTCGCGATTCCTCTGCGATTTTCGCGGATGCGACGGGCAATTTACCCTGGCAGCTTTGATCCGGTGACCAATGGCCACCTGGATGTGATTGAGCGCGCGCGAAAATTATTCGATGAGGTCGTCGTGGCAGTGGCGCACAATGACGAGAAGCAACCGCTTTTCTCCCTCGAACAACGCCTGGATTTACTGCGAGAGACCGCTGGTAAAATCGAGAACGTCCGGATCGCCGACTTTAGCGGATTGCTGGTCGAATTCGCCCGTGCTCAACACGCAGGAGCGGTGATCCGAGGTTTGCGCGCGGTTTCGGATTTTGAATTCGAATTTCAAATGGCGTTGATGAATCGAAATCTGAATCCCGCCGTCGAAACGATTTTCCTGATGCCGAAGGAGGAATATACCTATCTCAGCTCGCGCATCGTGAAAGAGATTGCCCGCCTCGGCGGCGATGTGTCGGCGTTCGTCCCCGCGCCGGTGGCGAGAGCGCTCACAAATAAATTGCCCAAAAACGTGTCGAAAAAATGACGAAGCACGAATGACGAATGACGAAACAATTCCGAATGTTCGAATGACGAAAAACCTTCCGAACGCATTTTCTTCGACATTCGGGTTTCGTCGTTCCTTCGGCATTCGACATTCGTCATTCGTCATTCAATGAAAGTACATCTGAAACAAATCCCGCCCCAGGGTCTGCATCTGAGCGGGCAAGAAGATTGTCCCATTCGGGAGTTAGCATCGGAGGAAATTCGCTGCGCTGGTCCTCTGCATTACGCCATCGATGTGGGGGTTGCTGACGGCGGGCTATGGGCAAACGGCTCGTTGTCGCAACCGGTGGAACTGCGCTGCGTATCGTGTCTTCAGAAATTCGTACATGAAATCCGAGTGCCCGCGTTCGCCGTGCACACAGAGCTGCACGGCCCGGAAACGGTCGACCTGACACCGTTCATGCGCGAGGACGTGTTGCTGAACTTACCCGCACATCCGCATTGCGACAGAGACGGCGATCGGGTTTGTAAGGCCAAACAGGTCAAAACCGAAGAGCAGGACGCGAAGCAGAAATCGGATTGGAGCGCGTTGGATAAACTTAAGTTGAAAAGTTAAGAAGTTACAAGCGTACAACGGCAGCTTTTGTAACATTGTAACTTTTCAACGAATCACTTGCGCGCACTTGTCTTTCCAAGAAAGCGATGCTTTGGTAGCGCGCACCATGGGAGTCCCAAAACGCAAAACATCAAAGATGCGATTGCGCACGCGGAAAGCGGCAAACCGCTGGCACGCCGCGCAGCTCAACAAATGCCCGCAGTGCGGAAGCAGCGTGCCTTCGCATATCGCCTGCCCATCGTGCGGCTATTACCGTGGCCGCCAGGTTTTGACGCTGGAAGGGAAGTAACTGTAGCCGTCGCCCTGTGGGCGAGTAGGCTCCAACCACGCTTCGCGCAGTGAAGCGGCTACAAATTTCGCTTTGCAATCGATCGTTTTACCTCGCAAAGTTTCGCTCTGATGAAGATCGCCCTCGACGCGATGGGCGGTGATTTTGGCCCGCCTAACCTCGTTGCCGGCGCCGTTATGGCGCTGCGCGATTACAAACAGATTAACAAGCTCTATCTGGTCGGAGACTCGGCGAAGATCGAAAACGAGCTTCGCAAACATCAGTGTAACGATTCGCGGATCGAGATCGTCCATTCTACGCAGGTAGTAGATATGAGTGATCGCGCATGGACAGCTGTTCGCCGGAAAAAGGACTCCTCCGTAAGCCGTGCCGTGGATCTGGTGAAGCATGGCGACGCAGATGCTATCGTGAGTGCAGGGCACACCGGCGCCGCCGTCGCGGCAAGCATGATTAAGTTACGTACGCTGGAAGGAATTGATCGGCCCGGCATCGCAGCACTACTGCCTACCCAATACAACGTTTTTGTTTTAATCGACGCCGGGGCGAACATCGATGCGCGCCCAGAGCATCTGTTGCAATACGGCATCATGGGCTCGGTTTATTCCAGTCACGTTCTTCGCTACGCAAAGCCGCGCGTCGGCTTAATCTCGTTGGGCGAAGAAGACGTTAAAGGCAACGAGCTCACAAAGGACGCTTTCAAGATGCTAAAGGAGAGCGAGCTCAATTTTCGCGGCAACATCGAAGGCCGGCATTTGTTTGAAGACCCTGTGGAAGTCGTCGTGTGCGATGGCTTCGTCGGCAACGTGATTTTAAAAACGTCCGAGTCAATTTCCGTGGCTATTTTCAAATGGCTCAGGCAGGAATTGACCCGCTCGAAAATTCACATGGTTGGCGCCTATCTCGCGCGGAAGGCGTTTCGCGTGATCAAAGACAAAACAAACTACGAAGAATACGGCGGCATGCCGCTACTGGGTGTAAACGGGATTTGTATCATCGCGCATGGCGCGAGCACGCCGCTGGCGATAAAGAACGCGCTGCGCGTGGCCGCCGAGTCCATTGAACAGCAGGTGAACCCGCATATCGTCGAGGAAATTCGCCGATATCATGAAAAGACAGCCTCGCTCGAGCCCGCGTTCTCATAAGACGTTGCGAACGGTCTCAATCGTCGGCACGGGAAGTTACGTGCCTGAGAAGGTTCTGACTAACGAGGACCTCTCGCGCATCGTAGATACCAGCGACGAGTGGATCACCACTCGCACCGGCATCAAGGAACGCCGCATCGCCGCAAAGGACGAAAATACGAGCGACATGGCGACGAAAGCAGCGCTGAATGCAATTGAGCAGGCGAAGATTTCGCCGAAGGAAATCGATCTCATCCTTGTGGCGACAGCCACGCCCGACATGCTGTTCCCGGCCACAGCCTGCTTCGTTCAGAAAAAGATCGGAGCGACGAACGCCGCTTGCCTCGATATTTCCGCAGCGTGCGCGGGTTTTATTTTCGGGTTGGAAATCGCACAGCAGTTCATCACATCACACACATACGACACTGTTCTCGTGATCGGCGCGGACAAATTGACCTCGATCACTAACTGGACCGATCGCAACACCTGCGTGCTGTTCGGTGACGGTGCTGGCGCGGCTGTTTTGCGCCATCGGGGCAGTCCTCATGGCGTAATCAGCACCCACATCGGAAGCGATGGACAGTACACCAACATCCTTTTCATGCCGGGCGGCGGATCGCGTTGCCCGATCACACGTGAAAATGCGGACATGAACCTGGCGACGATCCACATGACCGGCAAGGAAGTGTACAAACAGGCTGTCATCGCCATGTTGAACGCGGCGAAAAAAGCACTCGACCAGGCGGGCCTTTCCGTCGAAGACATCGCCTGCGTCATTCCGCATCAGGCAAACCTGCGAATCATGGAGGCGATCGCCGACCGGCTCGGCATTTCACGGGATAAAATGTTCGTGAACCTGGATCGATACGGCAATACCTCTGCTGCCGCTGTAGCGATTGCGCTCGATGAAGCGAACCGCACCGGGCGAATCAAACGCGGCGATTACGTGCTGATGGTCGTGTTCGGCGGCGGCCTCACATGGGCAAGCACCGTCATCGAGTGGTGAAGCGGTTCGTCGCTTCAATCTGGAATCTCAGGTTCAACCAGTTTCGCCAAGTGGGCCAGTGATTCCTGCCAGCCGAGATAGCATGCTTCGGCGGGAATAACACCGGGCACGCCTTCCTGCACGATGTTTAGTTCAGTTCCGCAGGAGACCTTCGTCAGCGTAACTGTCGTCTGCATTTCGCCGGGCAGATTCGGATCGTCGAATTTGTCGCTGTAGCGAATCCGTTCATGCGGAGTTAGTTCGACGTACGTTCCGCCGAAGGAATGGCTCTTGCCGGTCGTGAAATTCGTAAACGACATTTTGTAAGCGCCGCCAACCTTGGCGTCCATCTGATGCACCCTGGCGGTGAATCCGTTCGGCGGAAGCCATTTGGCCATGGCGTCAGGATCGAGAAATGCCTTGTAAATTTTCTCCGGTGTTGCTCGGAGGACGCGGTGAAGACGGATAGTGTTGTTTTGCATGTTTATGTTCCTTTCAGTTTTTGAATCTCAATCTGCCTTTTCGAGGCCAAGCGCGGCGAACCCGCTGGTGGACGCCGCGCTCGTCGCGTGATCTTGTTCGATTCGGTTAGGCGGTAGCGAACTCCGCTTCACGCTTCAGTTCGGTCGCGACCGGACACTCCGGCGCCACAGGCCTGACTTCAACGCGCACGCCGTACGGTAAACCGGGGCATTGCTGCGCGATGGCCACCGCTTCGTCCATAGTTGCGACATCGAGCAAAAAGTAGCCGCCGATCGCTTCCTTCGATTCCGCGAACGGGCCGTCGGAGACCACGCGGTTTTTGCCCGACACGATTTTGCCTTCGCGTTCGAGCGGGTTGCCGGCGACGGCTTTACCTTCGTCCGTCAGCCGCCTGAACCAGGCCATCCACTGATCTGTGAC
>JBKPBJ010000118.1:0-4390 GCA_046726875.1 Verrucomicrobiota bacterium | reverse complement strand
CCGAAGCCTGCAGCGCCGTCAGCGCCGTCTCGTAATCCCGGATTTCGCCGACAAAAATGACATCCGGCGCCTGACGAAGCGCACTCCGTAATCCGAACGCAAAAGTGCTGGTGTCGCGTCCGACCTGTCGCTGGGTGAAATAAGAGCGATTGCTGGTGAACTGGTATTCGACGGGATCCTCGATGGTCACTATATGTCGCACCAGGTTCTCGTTCATCCATTGAAGGAGCGACGCGATGGTGGTGGATTTCCCTGAGCCTGTTGGTCCCGTCACAAGAATCAGGCCGTGCTCGCGAGCGCCCCACCGGGTCAGAAGCCACTCGGGCGCTCCGAGCGCGTTCAAGCCAGGCACCTTGGTCTTGATGCGACGCAGCACCGCACCGAGGCGGCCCATGGTCCGGTGCAGGCTCACCCGGTAGCGCGTGTGCGTGCGCGAGACGAAGCCGGTGTCGCGATCCATGTCGCCGTCGCCCTGTGCGTTCGCGCCGCAACCCTGCCAGAAGTCGGCCATCTGCTCGAGCGACATGCGTTCCTCGCCGAACACGATGATTTGTTCATTGATCTTAAGCCGCGGCACCTCGTCCTCCTGAAGGAAGACGTCGCTCGCCTCCCGCTGCTCCGCCACGTCGAGAATGCTGTGGATGTTTTGGGTCATGGCTCGCAACTTCTACTACGCGCGCGATTAGGTGGCAAACGCTGCTGACTGAACTGGAAACTGTGCAAGAGGTGTCAATTGCTCAGCGCCTACGAGAACACGGTTGATAATCATCTCGGCGGTCGTGACAAGTAGTCATCGAATCGACCATCTTGAACCTGTGAGAGGACCTGCCGAAACGGCTCCTTGCTGATCATGCATCCGCGCACCACTTCAACGTCATCGTCATGACGCACCAGCGAATCAAAGACCTTTTGGTACGCGGCGCGATCACACCGGCGCAGTCCAACCAGAATGTAGAGCGTGCCTGCCGGTGTCGCGTCAGCGAGCGCAGCTTGCAACTGCTGCGAGGCATCAGGCCGGTCTAAAACGGCCCGCAAATTCCGCTCCCCTTCGGACATCAGACCGGCAACGCCAACTCCTCCGAACGCCAAAGACTTTGCCGCGGCAAGATCACGAATCGCTGAATTCTCGGACGAAGTACCTGCCGAAACACCAAGCTGCGACAATACAATCCCCGCGATGATCATGATGGTGAGTGTTTTCATAATGCGGACGGCCTAACGAGAAAGAGATACGCCAGCCAGCCACTTGAAGCAAAAGTATCGATTTTGTCGCAGGCGTAACTCAAGTGGCTGGGTTGACTTCATCGGCGATGTGCTGCGGGTGAATCATTGCAGTCTCGTATTGCGATTGGATCGAGCGCTTCAAAGTCCGCCATGGCGAGGACGCCATCGCCAGCACGCGAGACGCGTGCGCTACCCGCACATTCACGCCCGCACGGGCACGCTGGCGGTGCGCTCGAGTTTGCCCCAGCTGACCCATGCGCCTTTGATGGCGCGCAGGATTGCTTTCCAAATGCAGTAACTAAGCATCGGGCGGTAGATCAGTCGCATTGGCAGGATGCGCCAGGCGCGCACGATCGGCTCGCGCTCGAGCATGCAAGCTAGCGTGGCGAGGAGCACGTCCATCGCCAGGAATATTACGATGAACGGCAGCACCGCGCTCCAGACGCCAAATGGCAGCGATGCCAGCAAAAACAAATCCACCATCGGCGTGACGGCCACGAGAATGATTTGGAAAAACCAAATGTTTGGCAAACTGAACCAGCCGAGAGCGCGATAATTCCAGTTGAACACCATGTCGCGATGTTTCCAGAGACATTGCAACGTGCCGTAGGCCCACCGCGAACGTTGTCGCGCGAGCGTGGCCACCGTCTCGGGCGCTTCGGTCCACGCGATTGCGTCAGGCACATACACGATGCGCTGACGGTGTCTGTGTAACGAGAGCGTCAGATCCGTGTCTTCGGCGAGCGTTTCCAAACTCAGCCCACCCACGTCATCAATCGCATCCTTCCGAATGGCGCTGATCGCGCCCGGCACAACTGTGATGCATTTCCAGCGGTTGTAAGCGCGGCGGTCCAAATTAAATCCGCAGGTATATTCCAACGCCTGACAACGCGCGATGAATGTTCGCAAATTGCCGACCTTGGCGTGACCCGACACAGCGCCGACTCCCGCATCGGCGAGCGGCTCAAGTAAGCGCGGTAGCGTGTCGCGCTGGCATTGCGTGTCGGCATCAATGAAAACAATAATGCCGTGACGCGCGGCAGCGAGGCCGCGTTGCAAGGCACGCGCTTTTCCGCGGTTCTCCTGTTGCAACAAACGGACGCGCGGTTCGCCGCTTGCGACGCGTTCAACTTCTGCAGCAGTTCGATCACGCGAACCGTCATCCACGACGACTACTTCGATCTCGCCGCTGTAATCTGTGGCTATAAGTGTGCGCAGAGTTTCCGCGATGACTTTCTCTTCGTTATAGGCAGCCATCACCACGCTGACCGGCTTTGCAAAATCTGATTTCGGTCCACGGCGAAAACGAAACGCGAGCCAGATCACAATGAGCGTGCGGATAACCACCAACGACGTCGCGACGATCATGAACGCCCAGAGGAATTCCTCAATGCTGTGGTAAATGCGGAACCCAGTGCTGCTGACAATACGGGTGAGCGACTGACCATTGCCCTGCACGAGCGGCATCACCGCGTCGCGCGTGGTTCCCAGCAACGTGCTCAACGGCACAACCGTGTCGCCGCGCGTGTGCAGCCAATCCAAAATGCGCGGAAGCGCTTCCACTGTTTGCGAGCGGTCGCCCCCCGCGTCATGCAGCAAAATCACGTTCCCGTCGTGTCTTTGTTGCTTAATCCGCCGGAGGATGATGTCTGCGCCGGGCTTGGCCCAGTCTTGCGGGTCGATGTTCTCGAGCACTACGAGGTAATTAAGATCTTCCGCGATTTTGAGCGGCGCGAGTTCACTGAGTCCCGTCGGAGCGGTATCCGCGGCGTAAGGCGGGCGAAACAATGTCGTCGCGCGGCCGGTAATGGTTTCGAGCAATAGCTGCGTCGCGTTGAGTTCCAACCTGATATGCTCCGGCCAGCAGAGCGCCAGGTTCGGATGGTAATAGGTGTGATTCCCGATCTCGTGTCCTTCGTTGACTATGCGACGAACAAGCGACGGGTAACGCTCCGCGTTTACTCCGACGACGAAAAACGTGGCCTTTACATTTGCTGCTTTAAGAATGTCCAAAATTTTCGGCGTCCATCGCGGATCGGGGCCGTCATCAAAAGTGATTGCGACCTGATGCTCGCCGCCGGCGCCCTGATGGTAGAGCGTCGGAAATTCCGCAAACTTCACGTATTTCGCTGTCAGATAGCCGTCTGCATCCACAGCCAGCTTGCGCATCCCGTCAGTGCGATCTTCGTCCACAGTCACGATTTCGCCATCGCCGACGTCGGCGATCGTGTCAGTCGATTTTATCAGCTCGAGCGCCTGTCGCGTTTGATTGTCGAGTCCGCCAGAGGACGGATTCGCCGTGGCGAACTTGAAATCGCGCGGCACGTTGAGCGCGTCCCAAATTGCCGGGTCTTCGCTGCCGAGCCGATAAAGCGCGAACCCACCCGCCTTCTCATCGCGCACTTCGCGTACTTGGTTGAGGAATGTGATGGCGTCGAGGAACCACACCCCGTGTTCCGCGTCCTCATCTTGGAAATAGAAATAAGGACTGTAACTTGGCCCCTGCACGTCGACGCTCCCGATTTCCGCGTCCTTGGCGCGGCTCATCGCTTCGGAAAAACTGATCAGCTCGGCCTTTTTGCCGCCGATCGGCCAGTCGTATCCGTAGCTGCCAATCGCGATGATCCATTGTTTGGTGTCGGAACCTTCGAGCAGCACATGTAACCAGCCTTCAAACCAAGAGCGGGAAGCCAGCGGCCCCGGCGGGTCCGTTTCCGACGTTTCATCGAACAACATTGCGACGAACCGATCGATGTTGTCAGCGAGCGCATCGACATCGATGTAATCGAGTTCCTGCCCCGGCTGAACGCACAACCACAGCTCTTTGTTATCGTCGTGCAGCGCGTCCGCGAACTTGTCGAGGAATGTGGTTAAATCCTTCTTGTAAGCAGGATCAATTTGTTGCCAATCGACAACGACGCCGGCGGCCTTGGCGTTGCGCAAGACAGCAAGCACATCCTGGATAAAACGGTCCTGCCGTTGGACCGGTCCATGCGCGAGATTCTCAATCGCCTCGGGCTGCCAGGTGTCGCCGACCAAATTCGTCAACAGCGGCATCAGCGCGATCCCCTTGTTTGCCGCCAGCTTTGACACACGACTATCGGAGTCGATTTGCAAATTGCCCATCCCATCGATCACCGTCATCCATTCCGGGCACAGATGCGTA
>JBKPBJ010000117.1:0-15698 GCA_046726875.1 Verrucomicrobiota bacterium | reverse complement strand
GCTGCAGCGTTCCTCGGAACTTTCTCACTCCAACTTAAAGTCAGGCGACGAAGTCCGCGTCGACTCCAATTACCGCATGGCGCTGGAGATGCTCTCGAGCACAAAATCGGACGAATATTATCTCGACACCGTGCCGGAGTTGCCGTGGGAGAAAGTCGGTGGTCAGGAGGCGGCCTTACAAGCGATCAAAGACGCGATCGAGTTGCCGCTCTTGCATCCCGATCTATTCAAGAAATTCCAACATGCGACGCCGAAAGGTTTTCTGCTTTACGGCCCGCCGGGCTGCGGCAAGACGCTCATCGGCAAGGCAACCGCTTACAATTTGACGAAGCAGCTCGGCGCAAAAAGCGGAACTGAGATGCGTGAATATTTCATGCACGTGAAAGGTCCCGAGATCCTCAACATGTGGGTAGGCGAATCGGAACGAATGGTGCGCGAAATTTTTGGTACGGCGCGCGAGAAACGAAAAGAGGGTTTCATGCCGTTCCTTTTTATCGATGAAGCCGAATCGATCCTCGGCACACGACGCGCGTCGCGGCACTCAAATATTCTTTCGACGCTGGTGCCGATGTTCTGTGCTGAGATGGATGGAATCGATTCGCTCAACGACGTCGTGATCATTCTGGCTTCGAACCGCGCGGATCTGATCGATCCCGCAATTTTGCGTCCGGGGCGGATTGACCGAAAAATTAAAGTCAATCGTCCAGACAAGGAAGGCACGCGCGAAATTTATCGCATCTATCTCACCGACAATCTGCCGTACGATGGCGTGCTCGCGAAGGAGGCCGATGGAATCGGGGATTCAATCGAGAAGTTGATCGAGCGGTTTGTTGACTGGCAATTTGCGCGCCGCGATGAAAATAAATTTTTGGAAGTGACCCTGCGCAGCGGTCGCAAGGAAACGCTTTACCGCAGCGATCTCATCAGCGGCGCGATTATCGCCTCGATCGTGGAGCGCGCGAAAGGCATCGCCATCAAACGGGCCATCGGCACTCAACAAGACGAAGGAATTCGGGAAACGGACCTGCAACTCGCCTTCAACGCGGAGTACGCGGAGAACGACATTTTCCCGGCCACCGACATTACCGAGGATTGGCTCAAGCTGATTGATTACGATCCGGAAAATGTCGTGAAGATCTCACCGGTGAAAGCTCCCTCCGACGGGCGTGCGCGCGCACCATTTGGCGTGATCTGATGCCGAGGCTCTCGAAGAGAGCCGCTGGAACGCTAGCAATGCGACGAACGCTGAACATCGAACATCGAACATCGAACATCGAACAGAAAGGCGCCCTGCTGTCTTCGTTTCGATGTTGGGAGTTCGATGTTGGGCGTTCGATCTTCTTCTGTGGATTATGAGGCGCGTTTTTGGGCTGGAGACCGAGTACGGCATCACGCTGTCTGGCGCGGAGACGGTGGATGTCGTGGCAGAATCGATCGAGCTGGTGCGCCGTTACACCGATCATGGCGCACTAATGAAATGGGATTATGACCTCGAAGATCCGCACCTCGACGCCCGCGGATTTCGCGCGCGGGAATTACTTCAGGACACCGATGAATCGGCTTATTACGAAATCGACAAACGTCGCCCGCTTAGCTTCGAGGAAATAAAAAGCGACCTCGTGCTTTCAAACGGCGCGCGATTTTACAACGATCACGCGCACCCGGAATATTCCACGCCTGAGTGCACAACTCTCCAGCAGATTGTCGCCCAGGATAAAGCCGGCGAGCGCATCCTCGCAGAATGCGCACGCCGCCGAAATCAGAAATTACCGGCCAGCTACGAGGTCCGCCTTTACAAGAACAACAGCGATTTTGCCGGCCACAGCTACGGCTGCCATGACAATTACCTGATGAGCCGCGATATCCCGTGGGATCGGATCGTTGCCGGCATCCTGCCGTTTCTTGTCACCCGCCAGATTTTCTCCGGCGCGGGGAAAATGGGGATTGAAGGCGAGAGCAGCCAGGGCGATCCAGGGATCTATCAAATTTCGCAACGCGCCGATTTTTTCAGCGTGGTGGTAAGCATCGACACAATGAATCGTCGTCCACTGATCAACACGCGCGATGAGCCGCATGTGGACGCCAGCCGCTACCGTCGGTTTCACGTGATCCTCGGCGATTCGAACATGAGCGAATGGGCCACAGCGATGAAAATTGGGACCACCGCGCTGGTCCTGGATCTGATCGAGCGTGGGGAAGCGCCACAGTTGGAAATTGCGCAACCAGTGGACACCAACAAATCCATTAGCCGCGATCAAACTTATGATTGGATCATCGAATTGAAAGACGGCCGCAAAATTTCTGCGATTGATGTGCAACGAATTTATTTGCGAGCTGCGAGCAAGCTGTGGCGCGATCCGCCAGACGACGAGCACGCGTGGGTTTTGTCCGAATGGGAGAATGTGCTGAACGATCTCGAGCGCGACCCGATGTCAACGCGGGATCGCGTCGATTGGTCCGCCAAAAAATTCCTGTTGGATGCATTACAGCAGGACGAGAAACTTTCCTGGAGCGATCCCTGGCTGCAATCGATCGACCTCGAGTATCACGATCTCGATCTCGACCACGGGTTGTACTACGAATTGTTGCGCAAAGGTCTGATGCGCCGCGTCACCACTGAGGACGAAATCAAGGCTGCAATCTTTAACCCGCCGGAAACCACACGCGCGTTTTTCCGCGGCCGCGCGGTGGCGCGTTTCAACGACGAGATTTCATCAATTCAATGGGATGAAATCGTCTTTTCAAACGGCGCCTACTCACATCGCGTCGCTCTCCCCGAAGCCGCCACGGACGCACGCCTCGACGCGCTCAATCACGCCGCGCGCGATGGCAAAGATTTCCCCGAATTCATGAGCGCCGTCGCGCAGATCGGGTGAACGATCGGATTCGTCTCATTTGTCTCATGCGCCACACGGGACAAATGAGACTTATTCCCACTCGATTGTGCTGGGTGGTTTGCTTGAGATATCAAACACAACGCGATTAACGCCTTTGACTTCGTTGCAGATGCGGTTGGAAATGCGCGCGAGTAATTCGTAAGGAATGCGCACCCAGTCGGCGGTCATGCCGTCCTGGCTCTCGACGATCCGCAGGGCGATCGTGTTCTCATAGGTGCGCTGGTCACCCATGACGCCGACTGATTGCACGGGGAGCAAGACGGCAAATGATTGCCAGACTTTGTAGTACCAATCGGCGGCTTCCATTTCGCTTTGCACGATCGTGTCCGCCTCGCGCAGGATGGCAAGTCGCTCAGGCGTGACCTCTCCCAGAATCCGAACGGCGAGGCCCGGCCCGGGGAATGGCTGCCGATAGACGATCTCTCTCGGCAACCCAAGTTGCAGGCCCGCCTGCCGCACTTCGTCTTTGAATAATTGGCGCATCGGTTCGACCAGCTCGAAATGCATCTTTTCGGGCAAGCCGCCGACGTTGTGATGCGTCTTAATGACCTGCGCAGGATTCCCCTCGATGGATACGCTCTCTATTACATCCGGGTACAGCGTTCCTTGTGCAAGAAAGCGGAACTTGTGATCGGAAACCGGTGATCCGTCGTCAGTTTTTGCCAGATCGACGATTGCATCTTCGAACACGCGGATGAACTCGTTGCCGATGATTTTGCGTTTCTCCTCCGGATCAGTGACGCCGCGCAGTTTCGAAAGAAATCGCTGCGACGCGTCCACGTATTTGAGTTTGATGTGGAAATTTTCGCCGAAAACACGCTGCACGATTTCTTCCTCGCGTGCGCGCAGCAGACCGTTGTTCACGAAAATGCACGTGAGCTGATCGCCGATGGCTTTGTGCAGGAGCGCGGCGGTCACTGACGAATCGACGCCGCCGCTCAAACCGAGCACGACCTTGTCATCGCCGACTTGCTTACGGACGCGCGCGCAAGCTTCTTCGATGAACGAGCCCATCGTCCAGTCCATTGTGCAGTGGCAAATGTGATAGACGAAATTTTGCAGGATCTCTTTGCCTCGCGGGGTGTGCGCGACTTCGGGATGAAATTGCAGGCCGTAAAGTTTGCGTTGCGGATCTTCCACGGCGGCGAAATCGCAACCTTCGGTTGTTCCGACAACGCGAAAACCTTTCGGCAACGCCGTTACTTCGTCGCCGTGGCTGTTCCAAACGTCGAGCTGGTTGCCTAATCCATCGAAGAGCTCCGATCGTTGCGCCATGTGCAACACGCCGGCGCCATACTCACGGCGCCCGGTAAAAACGACACGGCCGTCAAGGTGATGCGCCATCAGCATTAGCCCATAACAAATTCCCAATATTGGAATGCCTAACGAAAAGATTTTCGGATCGACTTGAGGCGCGCCTTTGTCGTAAACGCTGGCTGGCCCGCCCGAAAAGATCAGCCCCTTGGGTTGCATTGCCGCCATTTTAGCGGCCGGCGTGTCGAAGCGAATGATCTCCGAATATACCTGGCATTCCCGGATCCGACGCGCAATGACCTGCGTGTACTGCGAGCCGAAATCGAGGATGAGAATTTTCGAGTGCGGTGGGCGTTCTGAAGTGTTCACACTCACGGATGCGTTTGCGGCACACTATGCTCCGTCGCTGGGTCGTCGGGCGCTCGCTCCATTGGCCCAAGCGTTCCCTGACCGGTGATGCCGCGCCCGAACTGCTCTTGTACTTCCTGCCCGGTTCGTTGTTCAAGCGGGTCCGCGCAGCCGCTCAACGCCAGCAATGCGATTGCGAGCGGAATCAAAAGGGGCCTCATCTGCTCATTTTATGAAGCGCCGATTTCATTGCAAGAAGGTTGCGATTGACGCGCTGGAACGCGAAGTGGTCATCCTGAGCGGAGCGCAGCGGAGTCGAAGGATCCCGCGACAATGCAACGGGACTCCTCCAGCCTTCGCATAAAGCTACGGCTTGGCAGGCGACTTCGCTCGGAATGACAACGTTCTTGCCGCTTTAACGCTTCAGCGCTTTAACGTTTTAACGGCCATGATCGATCCCGATCTTTTACTTCAAGGTTACCGGCTCGGTGTTTTTCCGATGGCCATGAACGACGACTCGATCGAGTGGTTTTCGCCTGACCCGCGTGCCGTCCTGCCGCTGGAGAATTTTCATGTGCCACACGCATTGCGGCGTCTCCTGCGCAGGAAACCCTTTGAAATCACCATCGACAATGCGTTTTCGGAAGTAATCCGCGCCTGCGCGCAACGCGAAAATACCTGGATCAATCGCGACATCATCGACAGCTACACGCGATTGCATGAGCTCGGTCACGCACATTCAGTCGAAGCTTGGAAAGAAAACAGGCTCGCGGGCGGCCTTTATGGTGTGGCAGTCGGCGGCGCGTTCTTTGGTGAATCAATGTTTCATCACGTGACCGATGCATCCAAGGTTGCGCTTGTGGCGCTGGTGGAACGTTTGCGCGCATGCAAGTTCGTCCTGCTCGACACGCAATGGCTCACGCCCCATCTGCAACAGTTTGGCGGTATCCAAATTTCGCGGAGCCATTATCTGCGCCTGTTGCGGAGAGCAGTCGATTTGTCAAGGAAGTTCGATTAGGTCCATTTTTAGCGCTGAAAGCGCTGAATCAAATCAGCCTGGGGCAGCGCCCCAGGATTAGCGTACGAGGAAGCGAGTTGGCATCCTTGGGGCGATGCCCCAGGCTGGCAATTGAACCTGCGCCTTTGGCGCTGAGCAGGCATTGCCGCGGCGGCACGTTCAGCGGTAACGTGATATCGCGCAGGAAACAGCGGCTGCCAGGTGACCGCCAATTGATAGTGGAGGAATCTGACCGATATTACGCGGTCAAATGGTTGCTTGGATTTTAAAGAAAATTTTAGGGTCGAAAAATCAGCGCGAGTTGAGGCGTCTGACGCCAACTGTTCGCCGGATCAACGAGTTGGACGAGCAGTTCAAGAGTTTGTCGGACGATGAGTTGCGCGCGAAAACCGCGGCGTGGAAGGAAGAGATCTCGAAGATTCCAGACCTGCAAGAGCAGTGGACAAAACTTGATGAAATTTTGCCCGAAGCATTTGCGGTGGTGAAAAACGCCGCGCGCCGGCTCAAGGATCGGGGGCACAGCTTCACGGTGTGTGATCAGCCGATGATCTGGGACATGGTGCATTTCGATGTGCAATTGCTTGGCGGTATCGTTTTGCACAAGGGCCGAATCGCGGAGATGGCAACGGGCGAAGGTAAAACTTTGGTCGCGACGTTGCCGCTTTATCTGAACGCGCTCACGGGCCGCGGCGCGCACCTGGTGACGGTGAACGATTACCTCGCGCGACGCGACGCCGAGTGGATGGGGCAACTCTACAGTTTCCTCGGGTTAACGGTTGGCTGCATTCAACACGACCAGGAACCCGACGTGCGTCGCGAGCAGTACGCGATGGACCTCACGTACGGGACGAACAGCGAGTTCGGGTTCGATTATCTGCGCGACAATGGCATGGCCACCACGCGCGAGCAACAGGTGCAGCGCGGCTATTGTTACGCCATCGTCGATGAAGTCGATTCCATTCTCATCGACGAAGCGCGCACGCCGCTCATCATCAGCGGCCCGGCGACGATTTCCACACATCAATACGACAAATGGAAACCGCTCATCGAGCAGTTGGTGCGAAAGCAAAACATGTTGTGCAACCGGCTCGCCAGCGAAGCGATCGAGAAATTTGAGCAAGACGATGTGGAAACCGGCGGCCGCCTGATGTTCAAAGTCAAACTCGGTCAGCCGCGAAACAAACAGCTGTTGCGCTTGATGGAAGACCCGGACAAGCGCCGCGCGATAGATAAAGCCGAGCTTTCGTTCTACCAGGACACGCGCAAAGAGGAATTGTTTCAGCTTAAGGAAGAATTGTTCTTCACCATCGACGAAAAATCGAATGAAGCCGATCTTTCCGAGCAGGGCCGCATTTTCCTAAATCCGGATGACCCGAACGCATTTGTTTTGCCGGATCTAATTAACGAATTCACCGAGATCGATCTCGACGAAACGCTCTCGCCCGAAGAGAAGGATAAGAGAAAAGCCGACCGCCAGCAGCATTGCGACATGCAGGCGGAGCGAATCCACAACATCTCGCAATTACTCCGCGCCTATTGCCTGTTCGAAAAAGACGTTCAGTACGTCATTGAGGACAACAAGGTTGTCATCGTCGATGAATTCACCGGACGAAAAATGCCGGGGCGCCGTTGGAGCGACGGGCTGCATCAGGCGGTGGAAGCCAAGGAAGGCGTGCAGATCGACCGCGAAACGCAAACCCTGGCGACCATCACCATTCAAAATTATTTCCGACTTTATCAGAAACTCGCGGGCATGACCGGCACGGCCGAGACGGAAGCGGCAGAATTCCACGACATTTACAAGCTCGACGTAAACGTAATCCCGACGAATCGGCCGGTGCGGCGGATGGATGCCAACGATCGTATCTACAAAACGCGTCGCGAAAAATACAACGCAGTCATCAAGGAAATCAAAGAAGCTCACGCGAAGAGTCAGCCAGTGCTGGTCGGCACAGTGAGCGTTGAAGCTTCCGAGTTGCTGAGCCGAATGCTGAAGCGGGAGAAAATTCCACACAACGTGTTGAACGCGAAGTTCCACATGCAGGAAGCCGAGATCGTGGCTCGCGCCGGACAACCAGGCACGGTTACGATTTCGACCAACATGGCTGGACGCGGCACCGACATTAAGCTGGGGCCGGGCGTCACAGAACTGAGTGGACTGATGGTGGTCGGTACCGAGCGCCACGAGGCGCGCAGGATCGATCGGCAATTGCGCGGACGGTGTGCCCGTCAGGGCGACCCCGGCGCGTCACGGTTCTACGTAAGTTTTGAAGACGATTTGATGCGGAATTTCGGCGCAGCCGATCGCATGACAAAAATCATGGAGCGCTTCGGTCTGGAGGAAGGACAGGAGCTGGAGCATCGCTGGTTGAACAAATCGGTTGAGACAGCGCAAAAGCGCGTCGAGCAACGCAATTATCTCATCCGAAAACGCACACTCGATTTCGACGACGTAATGAACATGCAGCGTGAGGTTGTTTACACCTGGCGCAACGAAGTCATTGATGCCGAGGAACCGCGCACGCACATCTACGAAGTCATCGATGAAGCCGTGCCGGCAAAAGTGAAAGAATATTTCGATGGAGAGGAACCGAATTACACAGGTCTCATCCACTGGGTAAACACGACGTTTCCGCTCGGGCTGACTAAGGAGAAAGCGCAATTTGAAACCCGGAGCGCCGAAGAGAACACGCACTTCCTGATCGAAAAGATCAAGAACGCCTACGAGCGCAAATCGAGTCACGAAGAACCGACTGCCGTTAAGAGCCTGGAGCGTTACATCATTCTGAACGCGATAGATCGTCTATGGCAGGAGCATCTTTACGCCATGGACGCATTGCGCGAGGGCGTTTATCTCCGTGGCTACGCGCAAAAGGATCCGCTGATCGAATACAAGACTGAAGCATACGACATGTTCGTCGAGTTAATGGCAAACATTAAGAATGAAGTCCTGAACAATCTGTTCCGCAGCACTTCCAATCTGCAGGCATTCGAGAATTTCCTCGCAACGTTGCCGCAGTTCCTCTTGCGCGAAGAAGGGCCAACCGCGCCAACAGCGACCGCCGGCGCGCGCATCCGCCAGCCAGTCGGCGCGATGGCTGCGGTGAGTGGAGACGGCGACGGTGATGGGGCCAGCGAAGTATCAATCGATCTGCCGATTCGCCGTTCGTTGCCGAAGGTCGGTCGCAACGAACCCTGCCCCTGCGGCAGCGGGAAAAAATACAAGAACTGCTGCGGCCGCGTGGCATAACGGGCCGCTCGGATAGGGCCTACAGCTTCAGCAACTCGCCGAGTTGCTTTAGATCGGTGACGGGGGCTTTGCAGGTGAAATTCTCGCAAACGTACGCGGCTGGTTTCCCTTCAACCATCGACATCGCACGGACCGCCTCGTTTGTTTGGCCGATATACTTCTGCCCTTCATTCGCATCGGCCAGAATTACAATTGTGTTTGGCAGAAAATGGCGATGAACTTCTTTGAGCAATGCCTTGGTTTCCGACGACTCCTTCTTCCCCGCGATTACGATCTGGCGCGGCTTGCTTAACGAGTAGTCGAGCGCAAGCAGCATTTGCGGCATGGCACTGGGGAAATTTGTGAGTGTCGTTGCAAATGCGTGGATGGTTTTCCTCGCGCGTTCCGAAATGCTTTGGTCGTCCCGAATCTGTGATAAACGCAGTAGATTCACCGCTGCAATCGAGCTCGCGGCCGGCTCCGCGCCATCATTGTCGTCTTTCATTCGGAGAAAGACGCTCTCGTCCTTGCCGCTTGTGCTGAAGTAGCCGCCGCTTTTCTCATCGAAAAACAATCGATCCTGTGTCTGCTGTAATTCCGTCGCCAACTTCAGCCACACGACGTCGAACGAGGCTTCATAAAGATCAAGAAGGCCCCGGACAACGAAGGTGTAATCATCGGCGAACCCTTCGATTTCGCTGCGGCCCTCCCGGTAGTTGCGATACAAAATCTTTCGCGAGGGATCGTACAACTTCGCCTTCAGGAAATTTGCAGCGCGCATTGCGATCTCGAGATAGCGTCCCGCAGTAGCGGGATCCATTACTTGCGCAGCACGGGCGTAGGCGGAGATCATCAAACCATTCCAAGCGGAAATGATTTTGTCGTCCAGATGGGGGCGCGGACGTTGCGCGCGGATCGCAAACAATTTTTCGCGGCATTGCGCGAGGATCTTCTCAATCTGCCCTTCGCTCTTCTTAAAATGCCCGCCGGTGTCGGCGATTGTGTGGCGCTCGATTAAAATGTTTTTTCCGCGGAATTCATCGTGCGGATCGCTTCCTTCCGGAGCGTTGCCGTGCGCCTGGACGCCGTAATGGAAATCGAAAACCTCGGCGGAATCGCCGAGCGCATCATCGATTTCTTTTTTCGTCCAGATATAGAATGCGCCTTCGGCGGTTTTGCTGTGGCCGGGATCGGCGATCCCGGCTACAACGGGGCTGTCGGCGTCCTCGGCTGAGAAAAACCCGCCTTCTTTCGACGTCATTTCGCGAGCGACATAATCGAGGATGTCGCGCGCGACTGCTTCGAACTCCACGCTTAACGGCGCTTTCGCGTCCGCCTCTCCCTGGCCAGGGAGAGGATTGAGGTGAGGGTCGCGCAAGATCTGCAATGCATCTAGATACGCGACGGCGAGCTGCGCCTGGTCGTAAAGCATTTTTTCAAAGTGCGGCACGTGCCAGTACCGATCGACCGAGTAACGATGAAACCCGCCGCCGATGTGATCGTGCATTCCGCCCGCAGCCATTTTGCGCAGCGTGAACAGCACCATCTCAAGGGCGTGTTTACCGGAATCGCTCTTGGGATCGCGTGCGTAGAATCGAGTCAGGAAATTGAGCGTCACTGGCCGCGGAAATTTCGGCGCATTGCCGAATCCGCCTTCCTTCGGGTCATAACTGCGATCGAGCTGACGGTAGGCAGCATCCCCAACTGAGCCGTCGATTTTCCCTTCAACCGGTGCGGCTGATTGAGATTCGCGCAGCGCCTCAACGATCTTGCTCCCCTGCTCGACAATTTTGTCGTGATTTTCTTTCCAGGCCGTTGCGATTCGCTCCAGCACTTTTTTGAAAGCCGGCTGACCATATCGCTCCTCCGGGGGAAAATATGTCCCGCCAACGAACGGCTTCAGGTCCGGGGTCAGCCAAACACTCATCGGCCAGCCGCCACCGCCCGTCGTCGCTTGAACGAAGGTCATGTAAACGCGGTCAACGTCCGGACGCTCTTCGCGGTCGACCTTGATGTTCACGAACTCGCGATTCATGATCGCCGCCACTTCTTCACTCTCGAATGATTCATGCGCCATCACATGGCACCAGTGACACGTGGAATAGCCGACCGAGAGAAAGATCGGCTTGTTCTCCCGGCGCGCCTTCGCGAAGGCGTCTTCGCCCCATGGATACCAGTCCACCGGATTGTGCGCGTGCTGGAGAAGGTATGGCGACTTCTCATGCGCTAGCCGGTTCGCGTGCTCGCTCATTTTTGTAGCGCCGCTCTCTGAACTCGGCGCATCCACCGGTGTCGGGCCAGCATCGTTATGATTTGCCGTCACCAAGCAAACTAACGCCAGAATGCCAAAGCGGAAGCGACTTATCATGTCTCAGGATCACGATTCTTGTCATTCCGAGCGAAGTCGAGGAATCTCTGGCTGTTTTTAGCGGGCGCAACGGCGTGCATTCTCATTGGGTTAGAGATGTCTCGACTCCGCTCGACATAACTAACATGGACACGACGCACCTCGTTCTTCTTTTCTTCGCCATCGGAGTAATCGCGTTGCTTTACTCATCGGTCGGTCATGCCGGTGCTTCAGGTTACATCGCAACGATGACGTTGTTTGGAATCGCGCCCGCCGTCATTCGTCCGACTGCGCTTGTGCTTAACATTCTGGTCGCGTCCATCGGCGCGTTCCAGTTTTGGCGAGCGGGGCATTTCTCGTGGAAACTGTTTTGGCCATTCGCGCTGCTCTCGATCCCGGCAGCGTATTTCGGTGGTTATTTGCAGCCGTCTGCTTCGGTCCTGAGGATTCTAATCGGGTTTGTGCTGCTTTTTTCCGCCGCTCGGCTGGTGTTTCGCCGCAGCGATCCGCCGCAAACGTTTCCTCCCTCGCGGCCGGTGGCGATAAGCGTGGGCGCAGGGCTTGGATTTCTCGCAGGATTAACCGGAACCGGAGGCGGAATTTTCCTCACGCCGCTCCTGCTTTTTTGTCGCTGGGCTCACATTCGGCAAGCCGCCGCCGTGTCGGCGCTGTTCATCTGGCTAAACTCGATCGCCGGGCTCATTGGCTACTTCACAAAAGTTCATTCCATTCCGTCGCTCGGATTCATTCTCGCAGCGGCAGCAATTATCGGCGGCATCATCGGCTCGCATCTAGGAAGCAGGCGTTTCGCCGTGCGGATGATTTCGCTTTGCCTCGCGACAGTGCTGGTTATTGCCGGAGTAAAATTGATTTTTACGAGGTAAGGGCGCCGCGACCGTCTGTGCTTAGCGCTAAAGGCGCGATGTCATTGTTCAGCCTGGGGCAAAGCCCCAGGGCCCGAAAACCCCACACTCATCGAGCGCTGAAGGCGCGCGTCGATATCGCCGATTGTCGTAATCTGCAAATTTGACTCGCACTTTCAGCGCTTCTCGTGCTCTTCATTTCATCCTGGGGCGTTGTCCCAGGCTGGAATTGAAGCTGCTCCTTCGGCGCTAAACTGGCCCATCAATCGCCTGGGCGGTTCAGGTGAACCGCCCCTACCGTAATTTCAGCTTCGGCGCGGTTTCCGGCGACCAGGGATTGATTGTGTAATCCGACGCGACGATCTCTTCGGCGTATTGGCTCAAAAGCTGGCAAAGCGCTGCGACGTCCAACCCGTGATGCCATGGCGCGAAGTTCACCAGATTTCTCTGCGCTAGCCGAGTCAAACGCACCGCGGGCGGCAAGCGCTGGCTGTGCTTGGCGTGCGACGGATGCTCGAAGCGCTTTTGCAGATGAACGAATGCGCCGGCTGCCTGAATCAATCCCTTGAAGAAGTCGGCGTCGGGGGATTCGGTGTTCAGCCAAAGCTGTTCCAGGACATCGTGCGCCTCATAGTACCGCTGTTCGTTCCAGCAACGAAAAAACGCGCGGTAATACGGGTGTCTTTCCACATCTGCCTGGTCCACCTGCAAATCTTCACCGGTCGACTCGGCCAACCGTTGCGAAATCCTCTCGCGTTTGTTCATCGCGAGCTTTAACTTGGTTGCAGCTCAGAGAATGAGCAAACCACCAAAGATTAGGTTTTTCGAGATACGCCCTCACCCTCCCTCTCTCCCTTGCGAGGGAGGGGGACCCATGCAGCATCGCTATTCCGGAACATGAAATGACAGTTCCCGTCCTGGTCATTTTACTAGCCGGCATCGCGCTCCTGATCTTCTGCTCTGCGCTGTTCTCCAGAGTGGAGACGGCGCTCTCTTTGCTGAAGCCCCATCAGCTGCGCCGCCTTGAACAGAATCATGCGGGGCTTACGAATTTCATACAGCTGTTCCGCGAAAATCCGCGGCGCGTTTTGAATGTGCTGCTGCTGGGCGATGGATTGGTCAACGTACTTCTAGTCATATTGTGTCTTTTCTTTCTGTGGAAAGGCCCATTGGCAGGGCGCGTTCCGCAATGGCTTGCTGGGATCCTGATCTTCGCGATCGTGGTGTTGCTCTGCGATTTGGTGCCGAAACTGGTGGCGCTCGCGGCGCCCTCGAAGCTTTCAGCCATCGGCGCTTTCACCTTGCAAATCGCGATGCCCTTCCTCGATCGCATCGGCCGCGGACTCGAGTCGGTGAGCGATTATGTGATCGATCGTTTCACGCCAGCGCATCTTCGCAGTCGACCGCGCTTAAGCGACGAGGAACTGGGGACACTGCTTCAAATCGGCGAAGAGGAAGGCACGCTGTACCACGGCGAAGCCGAGATGATCCAGGAAATCATCAAGCTGGGAGATAAAACGGCAAAGGATTGCATGACGCCGCGCGTGGACAGTTTCATGCTGCCGGATGATTTGACTAACGAGGAAGTAATCGCCCGTTTGAAGGAGAAACGACATCGGCGCGTCCCGGTTTATGCCGATACGCCTGATCAAATTCTCGGCATCATCGACGTAAAACTTTTCCTGATCGATCCGTCGGAACATTACACCGAGAAACTGATCGCGCCCTCATTTATCCCGGAGACGATGCGCGCGCTGGAATTGCTCAAGCTTTTTCTTACGCATCCCCAGGGCATGGGCGTCGTCGTTGACGAATTCGGCGGCACGGAAGGAATCATCACGATGGAGAATATCGTCGAGGGAATTCTCAGCGGCACTGTGCCGCGGGACGGTTCGGAGTTTTACATCGAGCCGCTCGGCAACGGCAAATTTCTCGTGAGTGGCAACGCGCGTCTGGATGATTTGACCGAACATCTTGGCTTTCAAATCGACGCGGAGGGGATCGACACCATCGGCGGATTTGTTTTTACGCGGCTGGGTTATGTGCCGTCTTCCGGAACGAAACTCGAGATCCCGGGCCTTACGATCACTGTCCGTCGCGCCGAGCGCAAGAGAATTGAAGAAGTCCTGCTGGAGAAAACCACAAACGCATTCGAGGAGGCCGCGTGACGGTAGCGATCATTATCATTGTTGGCTGCTGGATCATTTCGTTTTTCTTTAACGGAATCGAAAGCGGCCTGCTATCGATCGATCCAGTCCGATTGCGGCAAAATGTGAAGCGCCGCGTGCCGGCGGCTTTGCAGTTGAATCGCCTGCTCAAGTATCCGGAACGTTTATTGGCGACCGTTCTGCTCGTCACGAACGCAGCGGACATCGTCGCTCTGCTCGTGCTGACAAGCGAGCTGTTTCGGTGGTACGGCTACGCCGGGTTCTTGTTCGCCTTGGTCATTGCGCTTCCGGTTTATTTATTTGTGTTATCGGTTCTTCCTAAATCGCTGTTCCGGCGATTTCCGTTTCGCGCGCTGGCGCGACTTGCCGGCGTGCTCGAATTCACGTCGATTTTATTTTCGCCGCTCCTCGAGTTCGGCGCGCGACTAGGCAAGCTACTCCTCCCGGGTCACGTCGGAAAACGGGGCCGCCTTTTTGCCGCGCGCGAGGAACTGAAACAGATTACAAGCGAAAGCGAGCGCGAGGGCGCGCTTACTGCAACCGAGCGCGCGATGATTCACAGCGTCGTCGACTTTCGCAGCTCCAAAGTCCGCGACGTTATGGTGCGCTCGGCGAAAGTTGTCGCGCTAAACTCCGGCGCATCAACACAGGAAGCGCTTGAGCTTAGCACTTCGACGGGGCTTGAGCGTTTGCCCGTGCTTGCCGCTGATGGCCAACCTGCCGGGCTGGTCAACATTCTGGAAATCCTTCTCGACCGAAACGGAAACAAACCGCTGGCCGAATATGTACGGCGCATTGTAACAACTACGGACGATGAGCCCGCCTATCGCGTCATGCAGCAACTGCGCGCTGCGCGGCTCGGTCTGGCGGCTGTCGTCGATCGCAAGAACCACTTTCGCGGGATCGTTGCCGTCGAGGATCTGATTCGCAGCCTCGTTTCTGCAGGCAACGCTTAGCGCCCGGAAGACCTTATCGACGCGCTGTAGCCACGGCGCGGTGGGCCGTTTTCGTGGTAGGGGCGCGTCACTCCTGTGCGCGCCGACCATGTGAATCCTACGCGGCGGGCATAGGACTGCCCGCCCTACCAATTTGACCGGCCACAGGTCCGCACACCGACGGATTCGTCCTGCGGCGAACCGCTGGTTACAACATTTGCGAGACCTTGCTTTTCCCTAACAAGTCGGGCCTAACCAGCTCGAGCGAGGAGTTGGTCTTCATCGCCGAGAATCCGAGCGCAACTTACCAACGCAACATGCGAGAACGCCTGAGGAAAATTTCCCAGCTGCCGTTTAGCGCGTGGATCGTATTCTTCCGAGAGCAGGCCCAGATCATTGCGCACATCGAGCAACCGCTCGAACAATTCTCGCGCTTCTTTTTTTCGGCCGAGCAGATGCCAGCAGTCTGCAAGCCAAAACGAGCAGGGAAGAAATACCCCTTCCGAGCCTGGCAAGCCGTCAACGCCGCATTCCTGTGGTCGATAACGCAGCACGAAGCCCTCTTGCATTAGTTCACGTTCAATTGCTTCGATCGTGCTCTTGATGCGCTCGTCGCTGACCGGGAGAAATCCAGCGAGC
>JBKPBJ010000116.1:0-5797 GCA_046726875.1 Verrucomicrobiota bacterium | reverse complement strand
CGCTTCTACTCTCGCCGCCGGCCTTGCTGCCTCACTTTCGGAAACGCACGATGGTAAGGTTCTTTTAGTCGACGTGAACCTGGGACCGGAGGGGGTTCATCCATTCTTCAAGGGCAAGCCTGCTTATCCTCTTACTGCAGCGCTCAAGCCACAGACTGAGATCGCCTCTGCTTCAGAGAATCTCTATCTGGCTACCGTCGGCTCATCGACGACGGGTGGACTGGCGCAGATCGGCTTGAAAAAATTCTTCGACATGATGCCAAACATGAAAGCGAGCGACTTCGACTACATTATTTTCGACATGCCCCCGCTCGATCAAACAAGTCCTACTTGGGGAACGGCTGCTTTTATGGATAAGCTCTTGCTAGTAGTCGAAGCGGAAAAGAACAATCGCGACGTCATAAAGCGCGGCTACAGGAAATTAGTAGCCGAGCGAGACAATGTTGGGGTCGTGGTTAACAAGGCGCGCTCTTACGTTCCGAAATCGCTGGATGCTGAGGCTTGATCGGCGCATTCGGAATGAGCGGCGGTCCCAAGTTCTGTAAGCGGTTGCCGTTCGATGGGACAGTCGACATTCTGTGATGCCGTCTGTTTTCTTATCGTGCTCAGATTTCTGTTTGTGCTCTGCAGCGTCTCACGAGCGAGGCAGAAGGTCGAGCCACAGTTTTGAACGCTCAGTTGGACGCTTGCGCTGACGCTTGACGGGATCTCTAAAGGGCGCGATAAGCCGCCGACAACAAAATTGGCAGTTGTTCTGAAGTACGAGAGCGATCAGCAGGCAGCGTATGGGCTGCCAGAGAATATGGCTCCGCGTATAGCCGAAAAATTGACAGACTTTTATCGCTGTCCGGGAGAATTTGCCGAATTCGCGATTGCTGGAAATTTCAGCGAGGAGTCTGGATACTTCCGATTTGGCCCAAATGCTGTCTGCTATGGGCAGTCTTCAAGCGGATTTCGTGATAAACTCCCGGGTAACTGCCTTTATGATATCCTAACCGACGTCAAAATTGTTGGTTCCGTTCCTAGCCTTTCGTTTGATCCCGCTGAAGTAATTGAAAACCTCCGGTTCGAACGCTACATAGCTGCCGCTAACGGAAGCAGAGAGCCCTCCTCACATTCCTGGCGGCGGAGCACCTATTATGCCTTCCGAGATATTTTGCCGGCATCGTGGCGCAGAGCGATCCAAAGAAGATACTTCCGCGGATGGGAAAAGCTTCCCTTTCCAACATGGCCGGTAGATCTCAGCGTGGAGTGCGTCACGGAAACCCTGATGGCCCTGTCGTTGAAAGCCCATGGAATACAGAGAATCCCTTTCATCTGGTTCTGGCCCGATGGGCTTGAATCCTGTGTGATCATGACACACGATGTTGAAACCTTGGCTGGCAGGGATTCCTGTGCCGATCTTATGGATCTGGACGATTCCTTCGGAATCAAAGCTTCGTTTCAGGTGGTTCCGATGGGACGCTACCCTGTTCCCGAAGAGTTCCTGACCACAATTCGCCGCCGCGGGTTTGAAATCAACGTCCACGACTACAATCATGATGGCCGGCTTTACGCCGAGAGGGAGGAGTTCCTGCGGCGCGCGCAGCAAATCAATGAATACGCGCGCAGATTCGGAGCGGCAGGCTTTCGTTCCGGCTCGTTGCATCGAAGGCTGGACTGGTACGACGCCTTCGAGTTCTCCTATGACATGTCGGTTCCCAATGTCGCTCACCTGGAAGTCCAAAGGGGCGGCTGCTGCACTGTCATGCCGTATTTCATCGGCAAGATTTTGGAAATACCACTCACGACGTTGCAGGACTACTCCCTGTTTTACATCCTCGGCAAGAATTCTATCGAGACCTGGAAAACGCAGCTCGATCTGATCATTGAGAAACATGGCTTGGCTAGCTTCAATGTTCACCCTGACTACCTGGTGCAGGAAAACGCGCGGAAGGGTTACACGAATCTTTTGAAGTATCTAGCTCAGACGCGATCTAAGCGCAGACTCTGGATGACTCTGCCAGGGGAGGTCGATCGATGGTGGAGACAGCGAAGTGAGATGAGGGTGATGAAGGAGGCCGACGGCTGGCGTATCGAGGGCAAAGGGAAGGAGCGAGCGCGAATTGCTTATGCAAGCCTGTGCAATGGCCAACTGACTTATACCATCGAAGAAGCTGGCGCCAGTCCAATCATCCTTGAGAAGAAAGACCTTGCCAGGCCGAGCCGTCCTGTAATCGCTCCGGCCGGATTGGGTAATTATGACCAGGTCGGCGCGTTGATTACCGGCGCTGACTATCGCGGACTGGGTGTAGCGAGAAGTTTAGGACGTCGTGGAATTCCCTTCTTGCTGTTAAAACGTCCCAGCCATTACTTGGCTGCTGTCTCAAAGTACGCGCATAACAGCGAAGTCTGGCCGCTCGGTGATGAAAGCCAAGACCTTGATTTCATACTCGATCTTGCCGAGCGCAAGGGAGTTAAAGGCTGGGTCCTAATCCCGACCGACGACGCGGCCGTTGGCTTGGTCGCTCGGCATCACGATGTTCTGGCAAAACAATTCTGCCTCACCACCCCACCATGGGAGAAACTGAGCTGCTTTTGCGACAAACGCCAGCTGAACAAGATCGGCCGCGAACTCAACGTGGATCAGCCTTGGACTGTCTATCCACGCGACCGCGAAGAAGTCACCCAACTGCGGTGTTCCTTTCCGGTGATCATTAAGCCCGCGCTTCGGGAGGCTTACAATCGACTCACCACCGCCAAGGCTTGGCGTGTAGATGATCGCGCATCGCTGATCGCCCGCTATGATGAGGCCTGCTCAATGATGGCACCTGAACTGGTCATGATCCAGGAAATGATTCCAGGTTGGGGCGAGGCGCAGTTTTCCTACGCGGCGTTGTGCCAGGATGGGCGGCCATTGGCTTCCGTAGTTGCTCGACGAGCTAGACAATATCCCATGGACTTCGGACAGTTCAGCACCTACGTCGAGACGATTGACGATCCCGGAGTGGTCGAACCGTCGGTTCGACTACTTGAGGCGGCCCGTTACACGGGTCTGGTTGAAGTTGAATTCAAGCGCGACCCGCGCGATGGCCGTTTCAAAGTGCTTGATGTGAATCCGCGCGTGTGGGGCTGGCACACTCTGGGTGCGCGCGTGGGAGTCGATTTTTCCTATCTCTTGTGGCGGATGGTCCGTAGCAAAGCAGTCCCGGAAGTGCACGGAGGTCCTGGCGCTCGCTGGATTCGGATGAGCACGGACTTGCCCATTGCAATCCTGGAAATCATGCGGGGTAGGCTTTCGTTTGGCGATTACCTCCGCTCCCTCCGCACGCCCTTCGAGTGTGCCGTATTCGCTACCGACGATCCGCTTCCGGCGATGCTCGAGATGCCAAGGCTAGTCTACCTCTTCCTTCGGCGTCTCTTTCCTTGAGCGGCGGCTTCTGGCTCCCTCGGCTTACGTTTTGTCTCCTAACTTCTAGATCACGGGTTTAGCCCGTTGTGGCTATCTTATGACTGTTTGTGACGTGTTAGTAATCGGTGCGGGCCCCTACGGCCTGTCTGTTGCCGCATACCTGCGGGAAGTGAAGGGATTGGAGGTGCGAGTCTTCGGCGAACCGATGTCCTTCTGGGAGACGAAAATGCCCGTTGGCATGCTGCTCCGTTCACCTTGGGCAGGATCACACATTTCCGATCCACAACGTGCGTTGACGCTGGATGCTTACCACAAGGCGATCGGCAGCCAATTCGACGCTCCAATCCCGTTGAATCATTTCATCGAGTATGGCCATTGGTTCCAGCGCCAGCTTCTGCCAGATGTCGACAAGCGGCAGGTTATGAAGCTCGAATTCAACTCAGCTCGATTTCAATTAACGCTGGCCGATGGGGAGATCGTCAAAGGCCGCCGGGTAGTCGTGGCGACCGGGATCGGTCGTTTTGCCTGGTGGCCTGAGCCATTGCGGAACCTCCCGCCGGACCTTGCATCGCATACCTCTGAACACACGGACCTGAGTCATTTTCGAGGAAAGCAGGTGGCCGTCGTCGGGGCCGGGCAGAGCGCGCTGGAATCGGCGGCGCTATTGCACGAGGCTGGCGCTCGAGTCGAATTGTTCGCGCGCACTTCAGCGGTGCGCTGGTTGTGGAAAAGGCCCCTCCTTCACAAATGGCCGATCGAGCCGCTGCTGTATGCTCCTCCGGATGTCGGCCCCGCGTTGATTAGCCAAATTGTGGCTCGACCAAATTGGTACCGCCGGATGCCCCGTCAATTGCAGGACAACTGGGCTGCGTGGTCAATACGCCCTGCCGGTGCACGTTGGCTAAAATCGCGTGTCGATTCAGTGCCGATTATCACGGGTCGTTCCATTGTGTCCGCCGTGCCGTCCGGAGAGCATTTGACACTTAAACTGGACGACGGAAGCGAACGGAGTGTTGATCACGCTCTGCTGGGAACCGGCTACAAGGTGGACATCTCACAATACCTCTTCCTCGACTCCAAATTGTTGGCTGGGATTCGACAAATCGACGGCTATCCACAGCTGAATCAAGGGTTCGAGTCGTCCGTGGCGGGACTCCACTTTCTCGGTGCGCCAGCGGCATGGAGTTTCGGTCCACTGATGCGTTTTGTTGCCGGCACCGAGTTTGCTTCGCGCGCGGTGGTGCGGTGCATTGTGAGGGCAAATAGGTTGCCAGCAAAAGACAATAGCGTGCGAGCAAGAAGCTCGAAGTTTTTTGAAAAAGAAAGTGAAGCTAGCTTGGCGGTAAAACGCTCGGCTACGAACTTTTTATTTTCATCGCAATCACGAAATAGCTGCGGTGCGGGCTTACGAAGTACGCGACCGCACGAGGATCGACGACAGAATCGCGATTCACGATAGGGGAACCGGCCGCGGAGGATATTATGGAGATTACAGTTTTCGGGATGGGCTACGTCGGCTGCGTAACGGCTGCATGCCTGGCGGAGATGGGTCATTCAGTGACCGGGGTGGATCTGCAAGAACTCAAAGTCTCTCTCATCAATTCGGGAAAAAGTCCCATTATCGAACCGGGCTTGGAAGAGTTAATCCGCCGCGGAGTCGACGCGGGACGCTTGCAAGCTGTTCAGCGTGCAGAGAGATTGGGTGATTTCTCATTAATCTGCGTGGGCACGCCGAGTAATGAAAATGGCAGCTTGAATGTTGCCCAGGTGAAGAGCGTTGCGAGCGAAATCGGTGACTTACTGCGAACGACAAACCATTTCCACGTGGTAGTCGTGCGGAGCACCGTCCTTCCTGGAACAATGGACAACGTAGTGCGTCCTTCGCTCGAACAACAATCTGGTAAAAGGGAAGGCGAGGATTTCGGCACCTGTATGAATCCGGAGTTCATGCGTGAAACATCGGCGATCGATGACTTTTATCACGCTCCGTTTACGATCATCGGAACCTGCAATAAGCGTGCTTCGGAGATGGTTGCTGCCATGTATTCAGGTATACAGGTCCCGGCGGAACAAACCTCTGTTTTAGTGGCTGAGTCAGTTAAGTACGTCTCGAACGCATTTCATGCAGTCAAAGTATCTTTCGCGAACGAAATCGGGAATCTCACAAAGGAACTGGGCATTGATAGCCACAAGGTCATGGAGATTTTCTGCAAGGATACCAAGCTGAACATTTCTCCCTATTATCTGAAACCGGGATTCGCCTTCGGCGGTTCATGTTTGCCCAAGGACCTGCGTGCTATTCTTTACAAGGCCAAACAGCTGGACGTCGATCTGCCGGTACTTAGTGCCGTGCTGGAGACCAATCGTAAACAAGTCGAACTGGCCTTGAATCTCATCCGCAAAGCG